>DASUVL010000127.1:0-8293 GCA_036379015.1 Niastella sp. | reverse complement strand
AACTATATGGGGGGCACCGCAGAAGATGAAGCGATAATTGAAGAACTGATTGCAGAGGGAAAAGAACCGACGATTGGGAATGTGCTTGATAAAATTGCCACGCAAATGGAAAAGCAAAACGGTGACATCAAAAATGTATTGGAAGCAGACAAAGTATTTGAACATGGATTCGATCACCTGGCCGGGGGCTTCGATGCCGGATTACCAGCTAATCAGGTATTCAGCCAATGGATATCTGTCCTTCCAACCGATCAAATTGTCGCCCAAAAATATGAACCTACATTATTATTCGAACCGTAAGGCCTGATTTCCCGTTTGTGGCCCTTCTCTCTACTTGTTTTTATTGTCGGCCTGGCAGTGTTTTTGCCGGGTCATAACGGTGAACTGAACAACTATTGTCCTATCGCTTTCATAAACTCATCTTTCTTCCTTCGTGCCACCTCCAATACAACGCCATTTTTCATAACAACCTGCCCGCCCTTTCCGTTTATGTATCTTTCTATCATACTTTTATTAATGATATAAGAATGATGTATGCGAATAAAAAGGGAACCTGGCAGCAACTCTTCAAAATCCTTCAATGTTTTTGCAACGGTGATCTTTGTATTATCCGTCAGATAAAAACAGGTATAATTGCTACTGGCTTCGAGGTAAATAATGTTCCCTGTTTCTACAAACTGCAGACCTTCCAGGGAGGGAATAGCGATACGCTGCAACTCTTTTCTGTCATCCTGTAAATTTTGCAATAATATTTCCAGCCGTAGATTACCGGTAGCTATTTTTCGTTTCTGAATTGCCTTTTCCACTGCTACTTTCAGGTCTGCCACCTCTACGGGTTTTACCAGGTAATCCAATGCGCTGAATTTAATGGCTCTGATGGCATATTGATCATAGGCAGTGATAAAAACAACTTCAAAATTTTTATTTCCCAGTTGTTGCAACATAGTAAAGCCATTCATACGAGGCATTTCTACGTCTAAAAAAATAATATCAGGCTTTTTTTTGTCAATATCTTGAATTCCTTCCTCGCCATTTTCACATTCACCAATAATTGTAATTTCGGGACAATGATTGGCAAGCTTTTGCTTCAGCGAATTCCGGCTGCTTGTTTCATCATCAATAATAATTGCGGTGAGCATATTAGGGGTGTATTAGGAATAATTAATAAGATCTACTTCTACTTTTGTACCTGCCGCACTTCCATGTTCATCGTACAGGTCGGTAATTATTACTGAACCATTGGTATGCTGATTGAAGAGGTTAATGCGGTCGGCAGTGATCTGCATACCCTTCGATTCATACACCTGCTTATTTAGTTGTTTGTACGATTCAGCTTTTGCCCTCCCTACGCCATTGTCTTCGATACGATAATATATATGATTATTGGCAACAGAAACTTCTACCAGCAATTTTTTATCATGTTCTATTTTATTTAATAACCCATGATGGATGGCGTTTTCTACGAAAGGCTGTATCACCAGGGGAGGTACTTTGTAATCGCCATTCATTATTTCATCAGCGATGTTAACCTGGTAAGAAATTTTATGGTCAAA
Source organism: Niastella sp. (assembly GCA_036379015.1). Taxonomy (GTDB): domain Bacteria; phylum Bacteroidota; class Bacteroidia; order Chitinophagales; family Chitinophagaceae; genus Niastella. Next base: position 6,740 of record DASUVL010000127.1, on the reverse strand, counting down.
TCGTAATGCTTCCAGTTCCAGGTACAATTGTAATGTTTCCATATCCTTCCAGCAGGCTATTACATCGTGGGTAGCGTTTTCTAAAATGGAACGAATTAACCTGGCAAACTTCGAAAGATATAAAGTGGCTTTTTCCTTTTCATCAATTTGAATCAGGCTATCAATGGAGTTGAGGCAATTAAAAATAAAATGCGGATTCATTTGTGCCCTTAATGCTTCCAGCTTTGCTTTTGAAAGTATCTGTTCCATCTCCAGCTTACTTTTATATCGTTCTGCTCTTAACTGCTGCACTTTCAATTTTTCAGTTTCTATTATTTTTATATTTTTTTCACGCCATTTTACAAACAGATAAATGAGCGAAAGAACGCAGGCGCCAATAATTGATCTGAACCACCATGTTTGCCAGAATGGAGGCAATATGATGATTGTAAAAGAAGTGGGTTGCGATACCCCCATCCCGTTTTCCGTTTTTACTGAAAAAATATATTTTCCCGGCCCGAGGTTGGTATAACTGGCAAAATTTTTAGTATCAGCGCTTACCCAATCATTGTTTACATTGCTTAACCGGTAATGGTATTTTGTTTGTTGCAGGTTGTAGAAATTCAGCAGCGCAAACTCTATTGTCAAAAAGTTCTGTTTGTAAGAAAGTACAATAGGTTTGTTTTGATATAGAAATGAATCAATAAAAAGAGAATTGTCGAAAATTTTGAAACCGGTAATTTCCACTTTTTCATTACTGCTGTTTTGAATATGAGCTTTCGGTTGAAAATAAATGATCTCTGTGGTGGAAGCTGTTAGCCAGGTCCCATCCTGCAAAGTATAAAAGCCGGTAGTATAAAAAGAGGAGTTAATGAGGCCAGGTTCTATATTATACCGGATGATATTTTTATTTTCCGGCTTAAACTTGTACAGGTTATAACCAGTAGTAAACCATATATAACCGTTGGTATCTTTTTTTATAGCGTACACGGAACCGGAGCGCAAAACATCATGGCTACTATCCTGTGAAAATCTTTTTGTTGTAGTATTAAAAAAATTCACCCCTCCATGCGTTGTTCCAATAAGCAGCGTAGTGTCATTATAGGCTTCAATACCCAGACTGTTTATTCCGGAAATAGCATGCGGATCCTTTTTATCGGGTAAAAACATCCGGGGATAAAACATCTTATCAGGATCAAATTCTTTAAATCCATTAAAGGTACTAACCCAAAAATGCTGTGCTTTATCTATAAAGATCTTAGAAACAGATGCCCCGTTATTTGTTGCTGTTTTGAGGCTGTCATTGAACGGGTAAAATTTATTTTGCCGCTTATTCCACTGGGCAATTTTTCCGTTGTGCAAACCGAACCATATATTTCCTTTGGCATCTTTTGCCATGCAACGAATAGTATAATCGCCCAATTCGGCAGGATGAATCGTTTTAATATTTTCAGTAACCGGGTTGTAAATATGAATATATCCGTGCTGGCAGCCGGCCCATATATCCCCATTATCCTGCTGAATAAAAGACCACACCATATTGTATTGATGTGGGTTGGGGAACAGGATGTTCTTTTTAAAACGCCACTGATCATCGTATACAGCCATACCACCACCCCATGTGCCCACTAAAATGTTACGGGTATTGGTTTGTATAAAACTGAGTATGTCATTTTTGGGAAGCGATGGTTTGCTTTCTTCATGCTTTATAGATTTAAAATATTGCCTGTAAGGGTTAAATATGCTAATGCCTTTATCAGTACCCAGCCAAATATTATCTTCTTTATCCTGTGCAATAGAATAGATGACAAAATTGTAATCAATGCTTTGTAAGTTTTTATTATCAACGATGATATTTTCAAAATCATCGGTTTCTCTTTGATATAATAACAGGCCTGCATTTTCAGTTGCAATCCATATATTGGCATTATTATCTTCATACATGGCATTTATCAGTAAGGTGGCAACTGACTTCTTTTTATCATTATGCGGTCCTTTGATGGTCGATAAATTATAAGAACTGAGTGTACCTGTTTGCTGGTTAAATCTGTAAAACAAACTGCCCCAGGTAGAGATCCAGCAATCAGATCTGCTATCTATCATGATTAACCTTGGAGAAACATCCTTAAAGGGAAGTTGCAGTAATGGATGATGCATGGGGTTATGTGTGCCTGAAAATATTTTCCTGGTACTTCCATCAAATAAAAATAAGCCGCCGCTGCCATTAACAAACCAGGTAACAAACCAGGTTTGATGGCGCAAGCTATCTGTAGCTATCGCGTTGCTTTGGTGTTGAGTTAGCGGAAGAACATTTAAAGCAAAGGAATTTATCTTATTGCCGGCAGGTGATAAAACAAAGAGACCTTTTTCTCCCAACAGGTAGCGGTTATTATATTCATCTGAAACAAATGTATCAAATTTAAATGCCGGATCTTTTAACACCTGTTCTGCATCATAATTACTGAACCGGTTATTGGATAGATCCAGTTTTTCCATTACACTTTCTTTCCATATCCACAGTTCATTTTTTTTAGTGTCGGCATACAATTTACCAAGTTGTATTTTCCCATTATTTACAACACCCTGATAATTTATAAAGCGGGTGCCATCATAGCGCTGCAATCCGTTAGCTGTTAATATCCACATGAATCCTTTTGCATCCTGGCGAATGCTGAATACATCGTTATGTAATAAACCGTCTGTTTGATCAATATGACGGAAGGTATAATTGTTATGTTGCTGCGCCGGCAGGTTTAGAAAAAACGAAAGCAGTATGATCAATACACCATAACGCATACATGAAGTTAGCTCAGTTTTTACCAGAAACAGTTTCTCCATCATTTTTTGCAAAACAATGGTTAATGATTTTTTAATATATCTTCTGCGATAAGATGAAAACTACGCCGGGAAATTTGCCGGAAAGCCGCCATTGCGTAACTGGCTTCGGCAATTTAGTAAACGGTACCAGAGCGTTTTTTGAGTTATTGTGACCCGAAGGTTTTACGTGTCCGTCCAGTACCATGAAAGCGGAAAAAGGAGGCAAAAAAAATCCCGCCTGCGGCGGGACTTTCACTTACTTTATTACAGTTTAGAAGCGCTTTTCGCCGTTAATGATTACATTCTTTAATGTAAATTTTTCTACCACCGCTGTATCTATGTTCAAATTGTTCTTCGCTGTTATATTCAGGTTTTCAAATGTGAAGTCTGATAGCTTATAGGTGAAAGCATTCACGTTTGTACGATTGTCTGAAGCGCCTACGTTAAAAAAATTATTACATTCCAGCTTAATATTGCGCATGGTGATGTTGCGGCTATAGGAACTCCTTGACGCTTTCTCGCCTTTAAGGTCGAAGAACTGTGTCCAGGGGCGTATGAACAGGAAGTTACCAACGTCACTACCTTCAACATCTTCTACCAATACGTATTCATAGTCCTGTGGTGTGTCGGGGCGCATTTTGAGCCAAAGCAAACGCTCCGCGTTGTTTATCCTGAGCCGGCGCAGGATGATGTTGCGGTTATGGATAGACTCGCTTCCCAGGGTTAATACCCCATGGCAGAATCCGTAAGTACAGTCCTCGATGATGATGTTCTGGTTGCTTCCATTTTTTTCATCCTTGTCGGCAAGCGGGCCCTTACCGCCTTTCAGCGCTACAGCATCATCGTTCACTGACATATAGCAATTTTTGATCAGGAAGTTTTTGCAGCCATCTATATCAACGGCATCGGTACTCGGCGCTTTTACGGGCGCTTTCGGAGAATATATGTGCAGGTTGAGCAACTTTACGTTCTCACATTTATAAAAGTGAGTCGTCCAGAAAGGCGAGTTCATGCATGTCACACCTGAGATCTGAACGTTCTTGCTGTTTGACACATAGAGCAGCCTCGGTCTCATTTCATCCATATTGGTACAGTTCGGATTGAAACTTCGCCTTAGCCAAAACGCTTTCCAGTAACGAAGTCCGTTACCGTCCAGAGTCCCCTTTCCGGAAATCGTGAATCCATCCAGGCTATCTGCATTCACCAAAGCCGCAAAATATTTGAGTGTTTGTCCCTCCATACGGGTCATCACCAGGGGAAAATTGCTGATATCATCGCTGCCTTTTAGTTTGGCGCCTTCTTCGAGGTGCAGGTGTGTACCCTGTTTGAAGAACAGCGAACCACTCAGGAAAGTTCCTTTGGGAATCACAACCACACCGCCGCCGTTTTGAAAGGCTTTGTCTATAACAGCCTGTATTTTTTGTGTCTGGATAACATTACTGTCGCTTTTCACGGTATAGTCTGTAATACGGTAACGCTTGCCCAGTTTATTGATGTCGGTAGGTATGTTTTGCCTGAACCAATCCGGTATGGGCGTGCCGTCGGGGAATGCTTCCTGGGCAAATGCATGTCCGTTTAGCGTAATGGCAACCAGGAGCAACAAGGCAAGCTTAATTTTCTGTATCATCATAAACCTTTTTTAGAACGCTCGTTAGGTAGTTGGCAAAGATTATTCGATTAATTCGTTTCACTCATCCTGCTCTGTCCTGCCCTATCCTGCTTATCCCGGCCTGAAAAAACACACGGCTCGTGCCGAATGTTCATCGGTTATTTATTTTTTTCTATTTTACACAAAAATCATTTCATGACAGATTACACTATTCTGGAAGAGACAGATCGACATAAACTTGTAAAAAAGGTTAATGAGTATATAGCTAAAGGATGGATACCGCTGGGAGGCGTTGCAATAGCTTACCGTGACTCGGCACCTTTGAAAGAAATGTATTATGTGCAAGCCCTTATTAAAAATTAATGAATTATTTTTTATCGCAAGCAATAAAAAAGACCGTCCCAGCTAGGCCAGGACAGTCTTTTTTCTTTGTAATGTCTGCTAATCAATAACCATTATTTCCAAATTCATTGGCATTATTGATCTGGTTAAGGAAACTAAATGGGATCGGACGATTATAGTGTTTGCCAGGATTAAAATTTGCAAAAGCTCTTTTGTTGTAAGTCTGCAACCGGCTTTCAAACGCTTTATTGCGCTTCAACAGCGCCCACCGGTTAAACTCGCCACACAATTCACGGGCGTATTCATCAAACACATCGTTCATGGTGGCCGATGTTAACTGCATGCCGGTACCCGCGTTGTAGTCAGCAGGATTGCGGCAGGCACGTTTACGCAACACATTCAGGTACTGTGCGGCAGCGGCTCCATTGCCGCCCGTATGCAGCGTGGCTTCAGCTGCAATCAAATATACTTCCGCCATACGCATGATCATAATATTACCCAGCTTTCGCTGAAAGTCACCGCCTAACCAGCCGCCATCGAAGTTATGATTGAACTTCTGCATACAAGGGAACAGGGTGCTCAAACTATTTGGCGTAAACCCATTACCTGCAGCATTGGCTTTGTACGTACTGCCTGTGGGGTCTGCTGGATCGAACAGATCGTCAATATTCACCGTAACATAGGCGCGGTCGGCTTTCTCTGTAGCCGTGAGCTTGTCTTTGCTCAAATAGGCGAAGAACCGGTCTTCATCCTGAGCCAATGGATAGGGATGCACATTGGCATTTGCAGCAGTCGCCAAATTTCCTGCAGGTGTGCCTGAAGTAGCACCTTTGTTCCATACCTGGGGAATGTACTGCCAGGTAGCACCTTTTGATGCATTTCTTGCATTCACATCTATATATGGATAGATCTTCCTGCCTATATGCTTCGCATCAATTCCATACTTTGTACACATAGCGGCCGTCAATGTAACGGTGGCTGCAGGGTACGTTACGTTGGCAGGCGTTGGAACGCCGCTTCCAAGACTGGCAATAGCCTGAACGCCTGAATAGTTGGTGAATGCTGTTGCAAATGTATTTTCCCAGCGTTTATCATAGGCTGCATTAAAGCAATTGATCAGGTATTTAGTGGGCGCAATGAACGCCTGGTTTAAACGTCCATAGTAGGCGTTGGATGTATTTGAGTTTACACTCTTTTTGAAAACATCGCCGGTGCCGAATGCATCATCAAACTTGGGGTAAAAATGCAGGTACAAATTGGGTTTTGAATTGGCGGTGGTATTATCGTATGAAGCACTATAGGGGTCGAGCCCAAACGCTGTAAACAATACTTCCTGATTATTTCTGTTGTTGGCAGCCGCGAACACTTTACCAAAATCATCATACATGGCAGCGCCGTAGGTACCCATATTGTTGATCAAACTGTCGGCACATTCTTTCGCCCGTAACCAATACGATTTTCCCCCTTCATTCAATCCTTCTCCCGCTCCCTGGGCATATACCCGGGCCAACAGCCCCAATGCTGATTTTTTGGTTACCCGTTGCAGATTGTTTTCAAAGGGGGTTACAGGCAAATTATTAAATGCGTCCCTTAAGTCGGCAATGATCTGAGTATAGATCTCGGGAACACTATTTCGGGTGGGGCTCAGATTTTTTGTGGGATCGTCAGTAGTTATCAACGGCAGCTCGCCGAACTGGGTTACCAGCGCGGAATAATAATAGGCCCGCAGCAATTTTGTCTCTGCTACCAGCGTACTGATATCGGAGGCTTTGCCATCGACCAATTCAGGAGCGAGCTGAATGGTTTTATTGCAATCCTTGATGGAGCCCCAGGCATAATTCCAAATGTTACCCACCAAATTGAAACTGATGGTCAGATCCTGATAAGCTATCACCTCCTTGTAACTAGCGCTATTTGAAGGAAATGTCCATAGATCGGTTCCCACCTCAGAACAGATCCCATAGGGCATACCTATAAGCGTTCCCCAAAGTCC
>DASUVL010000126.1:0-4705 GCA_036379015.1 Niastella sp. | reverse complement strand
AAAGCAAGTGAAACCAAGCCAACAATAAAACGCATGGACTTTGGCGGTAATTTGCTGGCTGGTTATGAATTAAGCAGCAAATTTTCTGTTCAGTTAAATGCTCAATTAGGTATGAGCAACCTGGAACCTAAAATCGATGGCAAAAAAACGGATGCCAAAGCAAAAAATACCGGCTTTGGTATTTCGTTTGGCTACCGGTTCTAGTATAACGCATACAAGTTCTTAAATGGATATATAAAAAAGTCTTTCCGGCTAACCGGGAAGACTTTTTTATTACATGTATTTTATACAATACCTCTTTTAAAAAAGAAATTTGACAATTTAATTCCGGTTATTATCTTTGCACCAGTTCTTTTCACATCGCTTATCAAGAAAGGCAGAGGGAAATGGCCCGATGAAGCCTTGACAACCTGCATGTGGTTTGAAAAACAACCAATGTAAGGTGCCAACTCCATCCCGCGGAAGGCGGGACAGATAAGTCAGATAAAAGCTTCTACAATACTGAAATTCAACATATTGAAAGCTCTTCTGACTTACGGAAGAGCTTTTTTATTGTACTTATGGTCCTGAACGTAGTCGAAGGACAAGTACACAGATCGAGCGTAGTCGAGATCTGTATATAAACATATCTCTTCCAGTAAGAACTCCACTTGATAAGTGCTGCCGCAAACAACTGTCTAAACAAATTGTTCATTTTCTCTACTCTCCGCCAGCCCCGACTGGTCGGGGAAGATGGAGCTAAACTGTTTATCATGCAAGCGACAACACAACTCATTCACAGCATCCCCGTTGACCCATTGACCGGCGCTATATCAGTGCCTATTTATCAAACCTCAACCTTTGTTCAGGAAGCACCTGGTGTTAACAAAGGATTCGATTATGCGCGAACTAACAACCCTACAAGAGCTACGTTGGAAAATCTCATTGCTCAATTGGAAGAAGGTCAGGTAGGCATTGCGTTTTCAAGCGGATTGGCTGCTATAGATGCCATTGCCAAATTATTACGTCCCGGCGATGAAATAGTAGCCGTAGACGATATTTACGGTGGTGCGTACCGGCTATTTACACAAGTGTATCAGCAATTTGGTGTTACCATTAATTTTGTTGATACCACTGATCCGGAAAAAGTGTTCAATGCCATTACCCCCAACACAAAACTTATCTGGCTCGAAACACCTACCAACCCAACGTTAAAGATCTCTGATATTGAAGCCATCGCGCAAATCGCCAAAGCCAACCGTTGTTTACTTTGCGTGGATAACACTTTTGCTTCACCGGCATTACAACAACCTCTTTCGCTGGGAGCTGATATTGTAGTGCATTCTGCAACCAAATACCTCGGCGGTCACAGCGACTTGATAGCCGGACTGGTTGTTACCAAAGAAAAAGAGTTAGGAGAGAAAATAAAATTTTATCAAAATGCCTGTGGCGCTATCCTCGCCCCTTTCGATAGCTGGCTGGTGATACGCGGTATTGAAACGTTACATCTTCGCATACAACAACATTGCCGCAGTGCGCAGGAAGTAGCTGAGTTTCTGCAACAACATCCTGCCGTTGATAAAGTATATTATCCGGGTTTGAAAGATCATCCCAACCATGCCATTGCAAAAAAACAAAGCAAAGGTTTTGGCGGTATTGTTTCTTTCACGCTTAAACAGGATCATATCGCTGCAGCCAACACTTTTGTTACCAGTACGCAGTTATTTAAACTGGCTGAAAGTTTAGGCGGCATTAAAAGCCTGGTAAGCCATCCTGCTTCGATGACGCATAAAACCATTCCGGCTGAAAAACGCCGCGCAGCCGGTGTAACAGATAGCCTGATCCGTTTAAGTACTGGCCTGGAAGATGCAGGAGATTTAATACAAGATCTGCAACAGGCGCTTGAAAAAAGTAATGCTATAATTAAAGTAACAGCGGACAACACAGTCCCCTGTTAAGTAAAAGGGAAAGTATAGCCATATTATAAATGATTTTCAAAACAAAAAACATGTCAGAACAAATAACCAGGGAACCAGTAAAAACATATAAAGATATAGACCGTAGTATTTTGAAGCCAATCCCCAACCCTACTGATCAGGCCTACGAGATCAAGATCAAAATACCTGAGTTCACGTTCCTGGGCGTAAAAGAACAACCTGATTTTGCAGTCATATACTGCACGTTCTATCCAGGTAAAAAAATAATAGAACTTAAATCACTGAAACAATATGTTTTCCAGTTGCGCAACATTGTTGTTTCGTATGAAAGATTGATCAACATTATTTATGATGATCTGTGTGCTGTATATGAACCAACCCGGTTACGATTGGTTATGATCTGCAATCCGCGCGGTGGCATCAGTTCAAAACTGACCATTGATTCTGATTGGAAAATACGCGGTGGTAAAGAACAGTTCAACGACTGGCAGATTGTTGAAGATGAATGGTCGGTAGCTATGTAAGCAGCTAAAAATTCAAACTACATATTATAAAAGTAAAAACTGCAAATTAATCAACATATGGACGCACACAAGTCATTAACAATCGGTTTATTTGGATTCGGGGTAGTAGGTGAAGGTCTTTACAAAGTGTTACAACAAACCCCTTCGCTAAAAGCCAGTATAAAAAAGGTCTGTATAAAGAACCCTGGGAAAAAACGCAATGCTCCGGATGCATTGTTTACTACTAACAAAGATGAACTGCTTAATGATCCAGAGATCAATGTGATCGTGGAAGTGATCAATGAATCGGAACCTGCCTTTGAAATTGTTTCCACCGCATTAAAGAACGGAAAAGACGTAGTAAGCGCCAGCAAAAAAATGATCGCTGAGCATTTACCCGAATTACTTGGTCTGCAAAAAACAACCGAGCGTTCCTTCCTGTACGAAGCTGCTGCCTGCGCTTCTATACCGGTTATCCGCAACCTTGAAGAATACTACGACAACGATCTGTTACACTCCATCAAAGCAATTGTTAACGGGTCAACCAACTTCATTCTTACCAAAATGTTTGAAGACAAGCTTGACTTTCAACAAGCCTTGTTACTGGCGCAACAATTGGGTTTTGCTGAAAGCGATCCTACACTTGATGTAGAAGGTTTTGATGCCGCCAATAAATGGAATTTCCTGCTCACACATGCATACGGAATTGTGATACCACCCGATGCGCTGGTATTCAACGGCATTCAGGACATTCACCAAAGCGATGCTTTGGTAGCTACTGAAAAACATTATGATATTAAACTGGTAGCCCAGGCAAAAAAGCTGGAAAACGGAAAAGTGGCCGCTTTTGTATTACCCCAGTTTGTAAAACATGATGATCACCTTGCTTTCGTAAAGAATGAATACAATGGCGTTGTGATTGAAAGTGGTTTTGCCGATAAACAATTCTTTTATGGCAAAGGCGCCGGTAGCTTCCCTACCGCATCTGCCGTATTAAGCGACCTGTCGGCCCTGCGTTATCAATATAAATACGAATACAAGAAATTATATCACCATAAACCCAACGAGCTTACCAATGACTTTTATGTGCGGGTATATGTAAGCTTCGACGACTGGAAATACATTCCCAAAGAAAAATTTGAATGGATAGAAGAGTGGCATGCAGAAACAGACCGCAAATACCTGGTAGGTGTTCTGCATTTTAATGAACTGGTACAAAACAACTGGTGGCGTGATAATAAAACATCGCTCATATTGAGCCCCGAAGCAGTCATTGAAGATGTGGAAGTACGTAAATTAAAAAAGAAAAGCCTGGAACTGGCGGGGATCATTTAATTAAGAATTGAAGTCGCCAATCCTTTATATAAAAGGGAGTACCAATTAAATTGATACTCCCTTCTTTGAATGTCTATGTAAGATTCATTTATACGCTCCGAAGATGCTGCAACCTGTTAATACCTGGCAAGCAGGGTATCTTTCAATGCTGCATAATCTGGCGCTATAAGACTGCTCTGCTTTGTTAATTTTAATTGCTCCTCAATAGCAACAGGCACAGGAACTGTTTCGCCAATAACTGGTTCTACCACATCATAAAACTTCACCGGATGGGCTGTTTCAAGGAACATACCCTTTTCTCCGCCATGTTGCTGTAAATAGCGTTGCAAGGCCAGGTAGCCTACGGCGCCATGCGGATCGGGCAGGTATTTAAATTGGTGATAAACTTCTTTCATCACCGACCTTGTTTCATCATCTGAAATACTGTAGCCGGTTAATACGCTTCTCAGATCGCCCAGTTTGTGATGGAACAATTCCAGTATACGTACAAAATTGCTGGGATTGCCTACGTCCATGGCATTGGAGATAGTAGCAATGGCCTTTTTCGGTTGATATTCTCCGTTTTCTAAAAAGGAAGGAACTACCGCGTTCGCATTGCAGGCTGCAATGAAATGTTTAACCGGTAAGCCGGAACAATACGCCAGTAGGCCGGCACAAATATTACCAAAGTTGCCGCTGGGTACTGATATTACAGGCGGGTTCTTTTTATCGGCCCATTGCTTCCAGGCAAATGCATAATAAAACTGCTGAGGCAACCAGCGTGCTACATTGATAGAATTAGCCGATGTTAAAAATATCTTTTTATTCAACGCTTCATCAACAAATGCCTGCTTCACCATTTGCTGGCAGTCATCAAAAGTACCAGTTACCTCCAGCGCGTGAATATTTTTTCCTAATGTGGTCAACTGTTTTTCCTGCACGGAGCTCACTTTACCCGATGGATACAGGATC
>DASUVL010000125.1:0-13451 GCA_036379015.1 Niastella sp. | reverse complement strand
CGACTTTTACATTTTCGGTAGTCTGGCAACTGTTATTGCAAGCCAGTTTTTTCCAAAAACAAATCCAACAGCCGCCCTGCTATCAACGCTGGCAACATTTGCAGCCGGGTTTATAGTACGTCCCTTTGGTGCATTGGTATTTGGTCGTCTTGGTGACCTGATCGGCAGAAAATACACGTTCCTGCTGACGCTGATCCTTATGGGTGGTTCAACATTTGCCATTGGACTGGTACCGGGTTATGCTACTATTGGCTTTGCAGCTCCCCTGCTTGTATTGTTGTTACGTTTGCTGCAGGGGCTTGCACTGGGTGGCGAATATGGCGGCGCGGCTACGTACGTAGCAGAACATGCGCCGGCTAACAGACGGGGCTATTTTACCAGCTGGATACAAACAACGGCTACACTGGGTTTGTTTCTTTCATTGGGGGTAATATTAATAACGCGTCATTTTCTGGCGCCAGATCTTGACACCTCTATTCAACGGTTTAACGATTGGGGCTGGCGTATTCCGTTTTGGGTATCTATATTATTAGTAGGGGTATCGATCTATATTCGTTTACGAATGAATGAATCGCCTCTTTTCGCCAAGCTAAAAACAGAAGGTAAAACATCAGTAAACCCCCTGAAGGAAAGTTTTGGCAATAAAACCAATCTTAAAATGGTTTTACTGGCCCTGTTCGGCGCTACCATGGGACAAGGTGTTGTATGGTATACCGGCCAGTTTTATGCGCAATCATTTCTGGAAAATGTTTGTAATATAGATTTCGATCAGTCGCGCACAATACTTATCTGGGGTATTTTGTTTGCCACTCCGTTCTTTGTGGTTTTTGGCGGCTGGAGCGATAAAATAGGTCGTAAATGGATTATGCTCGTGGGCATGCTGCTGGCAATTTGTACCTATCAATACATTTTTAAACAATTTATCATTTTAACTGACCCAGCCGGAAAAACAGAGTTGACCGGACATAGAAAGTTGCTGGAAGATAAAACGATCGTTAGTGAAAAAAATCAGGCCGATTCCATTCGCCTGGTAACATCGGAAGTACATTACATCGATGGCGCTGTGTTTAAAGAAGTAAAAGCAGATACTTTATTTGCCGACCCGGCCCACGCCGCGGTTACCAAAACTGCCATTAACTATAAAGATAAAAAGGTTGATACCTGGACCTATCGCAAACTGGCAGCCTGGATCTTTGTATTAATACTGTATGTAACGATGGTATACGGACCCATTGCCGCCTTTTTGGTGGAGCTCTTCCCCACCCGCATCCGGTATACCTCTATGTCATTGCCTTATCATATTGGCAATGGGGTGTTCGGCGGATTAACGCCCTTTATTGCCACGTTGCTGACCACTATTAATGTAACTAATAAACTATCGGGATTGTGGTATACGATAATCATTGGCGCGGTGTGCCTGTTTATCGGCGCTGTTTACATTTCCAATCGCATTGATCCCGATGTTAACGATTAAATAATATTAAAAGAATTCACATGAATAACATAAAAAGATGGCTGGGTATAGTATGGATGCTACTGGGTCCCGTTACCATATATTATCTCATAAAAACAGCCGCTGAGGAAATTGCCAAAAAACCGGTATTAGATACTAAAATACAATGGGCTGTGTTTGTAATTGTATTTTTCCCCATTGCCATTGGCATGATAATTTTTGGGTATTACGCCATTAAAGGTGAATACGATCATTTGCCAAAAAACTCTAAAGAAATATAAAGGTTATTACTGACGCAACAATATTTAACCCTGCTTGTAGTATCAATCATCAGGCAGGGTTAACTATTAGTTGTACATTTAGCAATTATTGCATAATTTTTGTAGACTACGATGACAATTGTTAACAAAATTTAACGTTTGTCTCCTGAGGAATGATACCTTATTTTTGCATCGTTAATTACAAGCATGTATAAAGCAATACAAAAGGAATATACTGTATCCGTTGCGAAAAAGATCGTGGCTTCTGTCATGATGCTTTTATTGCTGTGGATAACCAGTATTAATTTTTTGTATTCTTCTAAAGATTACGCATCACTCATTACATGCATTGATGCCGATGGCGATGAAGAAAGCGGCGCCGATTGCAACTCCTCACCTGCCGGTCCCGATGAAAAATCGCCCGATGCCCCGATAACAATTTCTGAAGAATTTTTACACGAATACCACAATCCGGTAAATCCCGATTGGATCAATATGTTTTTTCAGCACAAAGTTCATGAAGCTGAAAAACTCTGCATTTTTCATCCGGAATCCTTTTCACCTCCACCGGAAGCATAACTGCTTAAATTCCCTTTTTACAATTAATGTTCCTTGTTACACTCCGATAAGCGGAGATACGATTGCTTGTTGATATGAATGTTACATCTGGCCAGAAATAGGATTTATTTCTCAGATGCATCATTATACCAACCTGGTATCTTATTGTTAAACCGGGCAAGCCATGTGCTTCTCATAAAACATTTTATTATGGTTAAGAAAGTTAAAGATTACGCTAGTGCGTTGCGATATGACCTGCCTGCTTCAGTGGTGGTTTTTCTGGTAGCCCTTCCTTTGTGTTTAGGAATTGCCCTTGCCTCTGGAGCGCCGCCATTTTCAGGACTTATTAGTGGTATTGTCGGTGGTATTGTTGTTGCCAGTTTTAGTGGGTCGCAATTAAGCGTAAGCGGCCCGGCAGCAGGCCTCAGCACCATCGTTGCTGCAGCCATCATTTCATTTACCTCGTTCGAAACCTTCCTTGTGGCCGTAGTTGTTTGCGGTATCATTCAAATTGCACTGGGTTTTGCAAAGGCCGGTATCATGGGCGATTATATACCCAGCACTGTTATTAAAGGCATGCTGGCGGCTATTGGCCTGATATTGATCATAAACCAGTTTCCACACCTGCTGGGTGACGATTCTTCTTTTGAAGCAGATGAGTCAACCTCAGCTGTGGCTGAAAAGAATAGTATTTTCGTAACCTTTTTTAATTCATTTCGCCATATTACACCAACTGCATTTATTATTGGTGCTATCTGTTTGACATTTTATGTGTTATGGGAAAAACTGCTGGCCAATAAAAAAGGGTTTATCAAATTAATACCTGCACCACTGATCTTAGTATTGTTGGGTGTTGGCATAAACGAGTTTTTTAAAGGCTCGGGGTCTATGCCGGGATTAACAGGTGGCCACCTGGTTAATATTCCAATTGCCTCAAACGCCTCTGAGTTTATGTCATTTTTCACCATGCCCGACCTGAGCCAACTTCTTAATAAAAATATTTGGATAACCGGTTTTACGCTGGCTTTGGTAGCCAGTTTGGAAACATTATTGAGCATTGAAGCCGTTGACGACCTCGATCCCTATCAACGGGTAACCAATACTAACAGGGAATTAAAAGCGCAGGGTATTGGAAATATGGTAGCCGGTTTAATTGGTGGTTTACCAATTACCAGTGTAATTGTACGGTCATCAGCCAATGTTAATGCCGGTGCTAAAACGAAAATATCAGCCATTTTACATGGTACCCTTTTGTTGCTGTGCGTGGCTTTAATTCCGGCAATCTTAAACCTTATTCCCAAAGCGGCACTTGCTGCCATTTTGATCTTTACAGGTTATAAACTGGCAAAACCATCCTTATTTAAAGCACTCTATAAAAAGGGTTGGGATTCATTTTTACCCTTTGTTATTACGATCGTAGCTATTCTGGCAACTGACCTTTTAAAGGGAGTGATCATTGGATGTGGTATTGGTTTATTTTTTGTCATGCGCAGCAATTTCAAATCGGCTGTTTTTGTGGTAAACGACCACAATAAATACCTGTTCCGCCTGCGAAAAGATGTATCTTTTTTGAACAAACCAATCATTAAATCCAAATTGGAAAAGGTCCCTAAAAATTCGTATGTACTAATTGATGCCGCCCGGGCCGATTTTATTGATAAGGATGTAGTGGAAGTAATTGAAGACTTTATGAAACATGCATCTCTGAAAGGAATTACTGTTGAATTGAAGAGAAGTACATTCAAAGACCAGGGATTTTCAACCGACGGAGCTAATGTTCTAATGCCGGCTAAACCTGTTGTAGAAAAAGAAGTTCTTGCCGAAGCATAGATCTGATAAATTACAGATCAACGGCCTGTGCCATTTAACGAAACCACAGCCGGGCTATTAGCAGAAGGTTATTTAAATTTAACGACGAAAAAAAGAATGATCATGCAATCATACGAAAAATTATTACTGGAGAACAAGGCCTGGGCATCGGAGAAAGTACATGACGATCCTGATTACTTTAACCGGCTGGCCCATATACAATCACCTGAATTTTTATGGATCGGTTGCAGCGACAGCCGCGTGCCGGCCAATGAAATTACAAATACACAACCAGGTGAAATTTTTGTGCACCGCAACATAGCTAATATGGTGGTGAACACCGACGTGAATTTGCTGAGCGTGCTCGACTATGCTGTCAATTACCTCCAGGTAAAACACGTTGTCGTGTGCGGCCATTATGGTTGCGGAGGAGTAAAAGCAGCTGCTACACAAAGCGATTTTAAACCTGTTTTAAACATGTGGCTGCGCAATATTAAAGATGTATACCGGCTTCACCGCGAAGAATTGAATACTATTAAAGATGAAGAACAACGCACCGACAGACTGGTAGAACTCAATGTTCGCGAGCAGGTAAATAACCTGGCTAAAACATCTATCATTCAACGCGCCTGGAAACAAAATAATGCCCCTGACCTGCACGGATGGGTATATGGCCTAAAGGACGGCATTATCAAACCCGTATTTGAAATGAAGGCGGGCACCCATATTGACCCGGTATATGAATTTGAAGGTTTATAATAACAATAGATTATCCCGAGTCCCGCCGTTAGCGGGACTCTTTTTTTATCAGGCATGCCTGAGACTATACAGTTTCCTTTATTCTCTTCCCCTGTGTTTGAGCAGGCACAGGAACATCCTGCAACGCCGGTCTTTTAACCCAACCAAATATTACCATAATTACAAAAATTACGATAGCTGATAGCACAGCCGGCATAAATCCCCACAGGGGTACTGCTACAGCCGTATAAACCATCAACAAAATATGGTAGGGATTCTTTGATCCAAGCACTTCCCTGATCTCACTTCTTTTCACCATGCCATTCGCTACATATAAGAGTATGCCGCCTATACATGCCATGGGCACCTGCTCAAGATACGTGGCTAAAAAAGCAGCCATCAGTAATTTGAAAGTAAACTTGGCAATTCCTGCCAAAGGCGATACGGCTCCTACTTTAATATTCACGGCCGTTCTTGCCAGGGCGCCGGTATGTGGAAACCCGTTGAACAAAGGCGTTACAATATTTACGATTCCCTGGCCCCATAATTCTTTATTGGGATTATATGGCATGCCGGTATTGTTCGCCAACCTGTCGGCCATGCGGGAACATAATAAACTTTCAATAGCAGCCACAATAAATATCGCCAGCACATAATACACCAGGTCGTATACGACCGATGCTGTCATAGCCGGCAATTGCGGTGTAGTAATTATTCCAAAATCAGTAGGTATAGCGCCATATTTATCTTTGATAAGAATAAGACCATTGTCTTTCCACAATGTTGAGCTAACCAGCCACCCAACGCCCAGGGCAATCAACGGCGCTGGAATAAAAGCAGAGAATTTTATTAGCGTTTTACAAAGTGCAAACGTAATAAGCGCCAGGGCAAAGGCAAACCAATTGGCATCGGGTAAATAAGCCATCGTTTTTTGAACCTGGTTCAACAGGCCGTATCCTATTTTTTCTTTAAACCCGAAGATCTCGCCCAGTTGCGAAAACGCAATCACAATAGAAATGCCAATGGTAAAACCTACTACAATAGAATGCGGCACCAGGGCCACTACCCGGCCAAATTTACCAACCCCGCAAATCATCAGTAACGCGCCTGCCAATATTGAAACCAGCACCAGGAAACTATGATTGTAGGTAGCCATCAATCCGCCAATAACAGGAATAAACGCAGCTGTAGGCCCGTATACCTGGTATTTTGAACCACCAAACAAAGCACCCAGTAAACCGGCCACGGCTCCTCCTACGATTCCCTGCTCAGGCCGAAGGCCCGAAGCCATGGCAAATCCCATCGCCAGCGGAATAGCTACCATGGCAACTATTAACCCTGCAGTGAGGTCTTTAATAACATTGAGCTTTTTGTTCCCTTTTAACAGGTCTTCGTAACGTCCATCAAACGGGTTCATAAAAAAAGCGATCCGGCTTAGTATACCCTCAGATTTTAAAGGTGTCTTTTTCATAAGCAAGGTTTTTTTCGTTTTGGTATTGCATAAATTCTACAGATCCGGTTTCCACATCATAGATGGCTCCGGTTAAACTAATCTCCCCGGTATCTACCATGTCCCTTATGATGGAACTTCTGCGAAGAATGATATCAATGTTGTGATGTACGTTCAACCGTGTTACGTTGTTTACAAATTTCTTATTGTGCGAAGTACGATCGTGCAATGTTTCTGTTTCTGCCTCAATAGAAGGCCTGATATGATTGAATATCTCATTCAAATTATCCATTTCCAATCCGTCACAGGCACCCCTAACTGCCCCACAGTTAGTATGTCCCATTACCATAATAAGTTTCGAACCCAGGTATTTGCAGGCATACTCCATACTTCCAATGGCATTCACACTGGCGATATTACCAGCCAGGCGTATACTGAATAAGTCGCCGAGGCCCTGGTCAAAGATCAGTTCAGTAGAAATTCTTGAATCGCTGCAACTGAGTATGGTGGCAAATGGAAATTGCTGATCTTTGGTATCATTCACCAATTGCAGCAAATTGCGGTTCATACGCAGATTATTGATAAAGCGTTCGTTTCCTTCCACTAAAAATTGAAGGGCTTTTTGAGGCGTCATAGACTGGCGCGACTCCCAATAATGATTCTTCATAATAACAGTAATTATTATCGTAGTGAAACAATTGAGGATAAAAAACCAGTGTTGTGTATGATGATAAAGCTGACCTGTAAGGTGCACTGCATTAGCTTGACCTGTTCCCGACTAGTCAGGAGACTTGTGCTTCCGCCAGCTGACAGGTCTGCCATCGAAGGTCTACCTTACAGGTCAACCCCAACAGGTGTACTATTCCCTGTACAAAGCAATTTTTCTTTGCTCACATTTTTTACTGATTAGCACAACACAAATTGATGGTATGTTTCACTTACGCTTCGGGAGGCTGATCTATGAGAGCGCAATGTCCTTTGAGGCAAAGTCCTGATTTTTGAAGATGTTTCTTTTGCTCAGCAATAAAAGTTAACAGACTGGCGTAATCGAAATTATAGTGATGTTTATCGAACTTGAATTTCTTGAAGTCTTTTTCTGATTTGTTTTCTTCTTCCGATTCTGAATCATCGCACAATACAACAGTATCCACCTCAGTTAAATTGAATAACTGACCCAGGTTACTGTATTCAGCAAAGAGCAGTATAGCAGCTATGACAAATAAAAATCGCATTTGATTTTCGTTTACTCAATACGGATTGAGTGTTCTCACCATAAATCATGCTACCTTAAATATAAACAAGAAAGATGAATTTTGTAGCCATTGTGCAGAAAAATACCATTATTTAGACCAACAGCTTATACATACGACAAACGCATGTTTAACTGGTTGAGCGGAAAGAAATATTAATTTTCTTATCATGTAATATTCACCAAAAGAAATACAATGCGTATAAACTACTCAACATACTGGTGCCTGCCGGCCTTCTTTACCTGCCTGTTGGCTTGTCAGCAACCGGAAGCAAAAAAACAGGATGTAATAAACAACGTACCGGCTGCTGATAGTACCTGGATGATGCTGCCCTTTGTAAAAGTAGATGCTGTTAACCCCATCCTTCAACCCGGCCATGGAACTTTTATATGCCCCGTGCGAAAGCAGCGGGTTAAATGGGAGGAAAAGGATGTTTTTAATCCCGCCGCAATTATAAAAGATGGAAAGGTATTCCTGCTATACCGCGCCGAAGATACCATTGGTAAATATGCCGGAACCTCACGCATTGGACTGGCCGAAAGCAACGATGGATTGCATTTCACCCGACATGCGCAACCAGTTCTTTTTCCGGCACCCGATGAACAGAAAAAATATGAATGGGAAGGAGGTTGTGAAGATCCGCGTGTTGTGCAGAATAGCAGCGGTACCTATTTTATGACCTACACAGCCTTCGATGGACAAACCGCCCGGTTAATGGTGGCTTCTTCAAAAAATTTATTGCAATGGACCAAACATGGACCTGCATTTGCCAAAGCTTTAAATGGTAAATACCTCAATACCTGGTCAAAGTCGGGCTCCATTGTTTCAACATATGAGGATGGGAATATTACTGCCATAAAAATCAATGGTAAATACTGGATGTACTGGGGCGATGTAAACATTTGGGCAGCTACTTCCGATGACCTCATTAACTGGACGCCCGTATTGTATGCGCCCGGAGAAAAACCAGCTATTCCATTACGCTATTATGCCAAAGACATACCCGAAATAAAAATCGTATTTGGCCCAAGACCTAAAAAATTCGATAGTGACCTGGTAGAACCCGGCCCTCCGGCCATGTTAACAGATAAAGGTATTGTACTGCTTTACAACAGCCGTAACATCCCCGCTATTGGCGACAGTAGTTTACCGGAAGGCACATATACCGCTTCGCAGATCTTACTAAATAAAAAAGACCCAACACAGGTATTACAACGAATGGATACCTATTTTATAAAACCCGATAAACCCTATGAAGTGACCGGGCAGGTAAACAGGGTTTGTTTTATAGAAGGCCTTGTTCACTTTAACAACAAATGGCTGCTTTATTACGGCACTGCCGACTCAAAAATCGCAGCAGCCATATTCCAAAAACCAAGGTAACAACCAGCAAATTAGCCAATGTGACAATGTACCCTATATTTGCACAAATTGTTTGTTTCCAGTATTATCACTTTGTGCAATAGCACGTTAAATTTGCTTTATGTCAATTGAAGTAAATAAGCTTACCAAACTATATGGCGAGCAAAAGGCCATCGATAACGTATCCTTTACCATAAATAAAGGTGAGATCGTTGGTTTTTTAGGACCCAATGGTGCTGGTAAATCCACCACTATGAAGATCATCACCGGCTACCTGCAGCCAGATGAAGGAGAAGCCGTGGTATCGGGCATTTCTGTAAAAAAGCAACCGCTCGACGCCAAAGCTACCATAGGTTACCTGCCAGAAGCCAATCCGCTTTACTATGACCAGTATGTGCGCGAATACCTTGATTTTATTGCAGATGTACATAAGGTACCCGCCAAATCAAAAAAGGAGCGCATAGAAACGGTCATTCAAACCGTTGGATTAAGCCTGGAAAGCAAAAAAAAGATTGGCCAGCTGTCAAAAGGATACAAGCAACGCGTAGGGCTGGCAGCCGCCCTGATACACGACCCCCAGGTATTGATCCTGGATGAACCTACAACCGGTTTAGACCCTAACCAGATCATCGAGATCAGAGAAGTGATCAAAGCGTTGGGGCAGAATAAAACCGTTCTTTTTTCTTCCCACATTTTACAGGAAGTGGAAGCCATATGCGACCGGGTGATCATTATTAACCGGGGCAAGCTGGTAGCCAACGATAAATTAAGCAACCTGCGCCAGCAGGTTGCCAGCAACAATATATTAAAAGTAACATTCAGAGAGCCTCTGGAAGCATCCTGGCTGGAAAGATTGGGTTCGGTGCAAACGGTAAACAAGATCAGCACCAATGAGTGGGAACTGGTTTGCCATGATGCCAACGAAGCCAAACGGCAGTTGCTGGAGCTCGCTCTGCAGCACAACCTCAATATTGTTTCCCTGCAATCGGGTGGACAAAGTTTGGAAGATGTATTCAGAAGTTTAACCGCAACAGAAAAATTGTAACACAAACTTTGTTTCTTTGCACGCTGAACAACCCCGCCCGAACGTGCTGTTCGATACGGGCGGGAAAAAACCACAAGCCTGCCGGCTTCGTTTTCGAGCATTAGGCAGGCTCAGAACTTAAAATTAAAAATTAATACCAATCATGAGTTACATTGCAAACATTCATGCCCGCCAGATCTTAGACAGTCGCGGCAATCCCACAGTTGAAGTAGATGTAGTTACAGACAACGGATTTTTGGGAAGAGCAGCCGTTCCAAGCGGAGCTTCTACCGGTAAACACGAAGCAGTTGAACTGCGCGACGGCGACAAAAAAACCTACATGGGGAAAGGCGTTTTGCAGGCAGTAAAAAATGTAAATGAAATTATTGCAGACCAACTGATTGGTATTGAAGTAGTAAAACAAGCCTACATCGACGACCTGCTGATAAAGATCGATGGTACTGAAAATAAAGCCAAACTGGGCGCCAACGCCACCCTGGCTGTTTCTATGGCCGTAGCCAAAGCTGCAGCAGAAGAAAGCAATCTGCCTTTATACCGTTACCTGGGCGGCGTAAACGCTACCGTATTGCCCATGCCGTTGATGAACATTCTGAACGGCGGCGCACACGCTGATAACAAAATTGATTTCCAGGAATTTATGATCGTTCCTATTGGCGCTTCTTCATTTAGCGAAGGTTTGCGTTGGGGCGTGGAAATTTTCCATACCCTGAAAACCGTTCTTAAAAAGAAAGGCTTCAGCACCAACGTAGGGGATGAAGGTGGATTTGCTCCTGATATTCAAAGCAATGAAGAAGCTATTGAAATCGTGTTGCAAGCTATTGAAGCCGCCGGTTACAAAGCAGGCGAACAAATTGGCATTGCTATGGATGCAGCCAGCACTGAAATGTACGACGAAGCTAAAAAAACATATAAGTTCTATAAAAGCTCCGGCAAAACCATCAGCAGCGATGAAATGGTAGCCTATTGGGCTGACTGGGTTAAAAAGTACCCTATCGTTTCTATTGAAGATGGTATGGCAGAAGACGATTGGGATGGCTGGAAAAAACATACAGAGAGCGTTGGTAGCAAATGCCAGCTGGTAGGTGATGACCTGTATGTAACCAATGTAAAACGCCTGCAGGAAGGTATCAACAAAGGAATTGCCAACAGCATCCTAATTAAAGTAAACCAAATTGGTACCGTAACCGAAACCATCAATGCCGTACAACTGGCGCAAACAAATGGTTATACGTCTATTATGAGCCATCGCAGCGGTGAAACCGAAGATACGACGATTGCTGACCTGGCCGTGGCCTTAAACTGCGGACAAATTAAAACAGGATCTGCCAGCCGTACCGACCGTTTGGCCAAGTACAACCAGCTCATTCGTATTGAAGAAATGCTGGGTGAAAACGCCATTTATCCCAAAGGAAGAATTAAATTTGGTAAATAACCGATAGTTGCAAGTTTCAGGTTACAAGTTACAGGGAATCACATCGTAGTACTCCCTGCAACTTGTAACTTGCAACCTGTAACATGAATTTTCGGAGTTGAAAATTGAAATTTGAAACTGAAGCTATTTAAAAACATACCATCCTGGCTTAAGAACAAGTACTTTCTCACCCTGCTGGTGTTTTCGGTATGGCTACTCTTCTTTGATGATCGTGATATAATTACTACCCATTTTAAGCATCGCAACGAACTCAGGCAATTAGAGCAAAGTCGGAATTATTACCTCCAGCAGATCGATACCACCCAAAAAGAACTGGACGACCTGATGCAAAACCCTGATATGCTGGAGAAATACGCCCGCGAGAAATACTGGATGAAAAAAGACAATGAAGATTTGTTCATATTACCTGAATAAGTTGTTTTGATGCGTTCTATTGCATCATTCACCGGCTTTTTCTATCTTTCCACCGATTTCACGCTTTCCTATCCAATTTCCTGCACAATAAGAGAAACCTAATATCGTTTTAAACACGGACGGACTCCGAAATTGACTCTTTCGGAATTTTAAAGGACATAAATGGTTTGCCTATGACTATTCTCTTTACACCGGAGGACCTTTTGCGCTATTTGTACAAAGAAACCTCACCGGCAATGAATGCCGCTATTGAAGCCGCATTGGACGAAGACTGGACGCTTCGCGAAAAATTAGAGGTTTTAAAAGCATCTGCCCGTAACCTGGATAAGATCGTTGAATCTCCCAGAACAGAAGTTATTATGAACATATTGCAATATGCCCGCGAATCGGTTATTGCAACAGCTTAAAACTTCAGGCAGAATTTGTAGCCCCCAATAATGTAATAATCATTGGGCTACGTTGATCCACTCCCTTAATTTCGCAGTCATTCTACATTTAAGAATGACAAGAAAACAACGTTACCAGTTTGTAATTGACTTTTTTTTGCATCATGCACCCGATGCGGAAACAGAGTTGCTGTATGATACTCCCTACCAGTTACTGGTGGCGGTGATCTTGTCGGCACAATGTACCGACAAACGGGTAAACATGACTACACCGGCTATTTTTGAGAAATACCCGGACGCGGACAGTTTGTCAAAAGCTACTTTTGATGAACTGTTCCCGTTAATAAGAAGTATCTCATACCCCAATAACAAAACCAAACACCTGATTGGAATGGCCAAAATGCTGCAGGAGCAGTTTAATGGCGAAGTTCCACTCACGGTCGATGAATTGATTACCCTTCCCGGCGTAGGTCGTAAAACGGCCAATGTCATTACCTCAGTAGTTGACCAGCAGCCCAATATGGCGGTAGACACCCATGTTTTCCGCGTATCGGCCCGCATAGGCCTTACCATTAATGCTAAAACACCCCTGGCTACCGAAAAGCAGCTTATACAACACATTCCCAGGGAATTGATCCATATTGCCCATCACTGGCTTATTTTGCATGGCCGGTATGTTTGCGTTGCCCGCAATCCCAAATGCGAAAAATGCGGCATTACAGAAGTCTGCAAATACTATCAGAAAGTGGTGAAGCCTAAGAAGTAGTAATCGCGGGCTTTGGGGTATACGGACGCACATTCCAATTGAATTGAACGGTCTGCTACTTGAATTGAACGCTCTGCTAATTCAATTAAATGCTCTGCTAATTCAATTGGAAGTCCGTTGGATTGAATTGGATCGACTTTCAATTCAATTGAAAGTGTTCTCAAACGTAACACAAAATGTCCTTTCCGTAACGCGATTTCAATTTTTCGTATTACGAAATGTCTTTTCCGTGATACGATTTTGACTTTTCGTGTCACGAAATGTGATTTGCGTGATACGGATATGGCTTTCCGTGTCACGAAATGTGAAAAGCATGATACGAAATCGTCTTTTCATATCACGAAAAGTGTTTCGCGTGATACGATTTTCACTTTTCGTGATACGATTTGAGGCTGTAAAACAAACTGTGTCAGAGTCCTAAAATAAGAGGAACTTTAAAACACAGTAACAATGCCAAAACCAAACAAACCGTTCGAATTTGATTACGAAGCGGTAAAAAACAAAGCCCTTGCCCAGCTCAAAACCGGC
>DASUVL010000124.1:0-10367 GCA_036379015.1 Niastella sp. | reverse complement strand
TGCCAGTATCAATATGCTAACCCAATAAGGCATGGCGGAATAGGAATACCGGGTAACAAATCCTTCCAGAAAAGCAGCTACCAGCAATACGGGCACAAGTGCGATCATTATTTTTAACCCGTCTTTTACCCCCTGCATCAGGGAATGTAACCGTTTATGCGAACCGGGGAATAAGATGCTGTTACCTAATATTAAACCGGCTGCGCCCGACAAAATGATAGCGGATATTTCCAGTGTGCCATGGGTCCAAATAACCAGTATAGATTGCCAGCCCAGGTCCTTCGCGAAAAAATAGTATTGAAAGGAACCAACCATTACGCCATTCAGGAACATTTCTTTTATACTGCCCAAACCAATGAAAATGCCAAATACAAATACCCTGAACGATACATAAATATTGTTCAAGGCGATGTAGGCAAACATATTTAACGCGTTAGTATGCTTATACACCCCGAACGGATCGCCTTTGGCGATATTATCTTCAGTCATTTCAACATAGCCATCGCCCAGTACGCCCCTTACAAAAGTTTCATCATGGGCCGCAGAAAATGCCGCAATGACGGCAAAACCAACAAAAATCAGAAAAGCATACAATATTTCCCGATGATGCTTGCGGACCGTAAGCGGCAACTCCGTTTTAAAAAAACGGCCTATCCGGGAGGTTTCTTCCCGCTTGTTCTTATAAATATTCAGGTAAATGCGTGATGCCAGGTCGTTCAAATACTGGGTTACCTTGCTGTGCGGATAAAACGTTTTGGAATAACCAAGATCGTTTACCAGCTCGGTGAACTGCTGGGCCATTTCATCGGGGTCGGTGGTTGTTTCATATTGGTACTTCCTCCACTTATCAATATTTTTCTTTATAAATAGTCCTTCTCTCACTCAGACTTATTTTTATGGTTTCAAATCTACCTATTCAGGCCCAAATTAAATAGCTAAATAAATATAATAGTAAAATTTTGAACGTTATAACGTAAGTAAACGGATAATTCTTGTTATGGTTGACAGAATTATTGAATATAATTCATTAGAAATAAACAAAATGAGATACAGGTTACAAGTTGCAGGTTTCAGGGCTGTACGTATTTTGAAAATGCCTTGTAACCTGTACCCTGGAACGTTTAGTTTCAGGTGTTTGCACACTTTGGAAATACCTTGTAACTTGTACCCTGTAACCTGGAACATTTAATATGCTTTTAGTTAAGTTAGATACTGGATTTAATATTGAAGTGGAATTTGCCCTCAGTCCATTCCACCGCCGCTTTTTTGCCTGGTTAATTGATGTTACCATACAAGGTACCTACCTGTGGCTGGGCACCAAGATCCTGAATGGACTGGTAGGATATAGCTGGGATAATGATATGTGGCCAGTAGTGCTGTTCGTGCTGCCTTTTATCTTTTATCACCTGGTTTCGGAGATCATTATGAACGGCCAGAGTGTAGGCAAAATGGCCATGCAAATAAAAGTAATGACCCTGCAGGGCGGACAACCGTCCTTAAGTCAATACCTGATCCGCTGGTTGTTCCGTATTGTTGATTTCCCTATTTTCTTATTTCTTCAGATGGCGAGCGGCTACAATAACTGGTGGATGATCCTGTTCGTATTTGCCGGTTTGATCTGTACCATTGCCACCCAAAAATCGCAACGGATAGGCGACCTGGTAGCCGGTACTATTTTAATCGATCTCAAAAACCGTACGTCATGGCAGGATACGGTTTTTACCGAAGTAGAATCTACTTATCAAGCCAAGTACCCGCAGGTGATGCAGTTGAGTGATCGCGATATCAATACCCTGAAAAATATTATTGAAACGGTAAAGAAGCGCAACGATCACGATCTTGCCCTTAAGATCGCCCATCGTATTCAATCAAAACTAAAAATACATCCCGACCAGGATTCGCTGGAGTTTTTGCAAACTTTGTTGAAGGATTATAACTATTATTCTACGAATTAGATGGTGAATGGTCAATGGTGAATGGTGAATGCCGGCCACACGCAGCCACAAAGCTTTGTATTCCATTTTCACACCTGCTAATTTTCAAATTTGCCCTATTTCATCAATGAGGCTACAGAAACCACTACAATTGTGCCGAGCAGATAGAACGAAAGAACAACGATGGTTAAGATACCTACAAATTTGAAACAGGATTTGAGGTTACTGAGACCAACGTTCAAGTTGGTTTGATCGTTATTACGCAAGGCGCTCTGCATCTTCACGGAGAAATTAAACAGGAACAAACAGGGGAAGAAGTATAATAATGCAAGTACAATATAGATCAGGGAAAGGAGGACCCCACTAAACCCCATGCTATTACCCAATGCATCGCTGTTACCGAACCTGGAGAAGGTAGCCATGATGGTGCCTGCAAATATGGCAACAATGATCATGATCCCACACAAAACAAACCCCACGATCGATAAAAACTTCGCCCAACGGGCAGTTTCGCCCAGGTAACTGATGCTTTGCTGATCAATTTGCAATTCAAATAAGTTTTGATCAGACCCTGCTGTGGCTGGTTTGTATTGTTCCATGTTGTTAGGTTATTTTTGGTTAACGAAAACGAGCATGGTTTACAAGATAGGAAAAATGTCGCGGAACTTTATTTCGGGATTTTGCGATTTCGGGATTTAGAGATGTGAATGCAATTCCGAATAAAAGAAATCACCAAATCTCTAAATCCCAAAATCAACAATTATTTAATATGCCTGCGCAAAAAGCACCCGTTGTTTAGCGGGTTTGCCGGAGAAAATACAAACACCTTCTTCTTCCTTACTGTCGAGCGGAATACAACGGATGGTAGCTTTGGTCTTTTCTTTTATGGCATCTTCTGTTTCACCAGTGCCATCCCAAAAAGCAGATACAAACCCACCCTTTTCATTCAACGTGTTTACAAATTCATCCCAGGTATTTACGGTTGTAATATGCGAATCCCGGTAAGCCAGGGCTTTGTTGTACATGTATTGCTGAATGTCGGCCAGCAATTGTACAATGCGGTCAGCCAGTCCATCCATGGATACGCTTTGTTTTTCCTTCGTATCGCGACGGGCCAGTTCAACCGTGTTGTTTTCGAGGTCTCTTGCACCAATGGCC
This sequence comes from Niastella sp., assembly GCA_036379015.1. Classification (GTDB taxonomy): domain Bacteria; phylum Bacteroidota; class Bacteroidia; order Chitinophagales; family Chitinophagaceae; genus Niastella. The sequence continues at coordinate 7,275 of DASUVL010000124.1, read as the reverse complement.
AGGCGAACAGGCACCCCCTTCATTTCATATTCTGCAAATTTCCAACCGGGCCGGGCGTTATCGTTATCATCATACTTCACCCGCACGCCCATCGCCTTCAACTCTTTCATCAGCGTCTGCACCTTTACATCTATTTTGGCCTTTTGTTCTTCCCCTTTATAAATAGGTACGATCACAACCTGAAACGGCGCAATCCGGGGCGGCAGAATTAAACCTTCGTCATCACTATGCGCCATTACCAGCGCGCCGATGAGCCGGGTGCTTACGCCCCAGCTGGTAGCCCACACATAATCCAGTTTGTTTTCTTTATCGGAGAACTTTACATCGAATGCTTTGGCGAAATTCTGACCCAGAAAATGCGATGTACCAGCCTGCAGGGCTTTGCCATCCTGCATCAGGGCTTCGATACAATAGGTATCAACAGCGCCGGCAAAACGTTCATTTTCGCTTTTTACACCCTTGATCACCGGCAATGCCATCCAGTTCTCTACAAAATCGGCATACACGTTCAGCATTTGTACGGTTTCTGCAATGGCTTCCTGGGCAGTAGCATGGGCGGTATGACCTTCCTGCCATAAAAACTCAGCCGTACGCAGGAACAGGCGCGTACGCATTTCCCAGCGTACCACGTTCGCCCATTGGTTGATGAGCAAAGGCAGATCGCGATATGATTGTATCCAGTTTTTGTAGGTATTCCAGATAATGGCTTCACTGGTTGGACGAACCACCAGCTCTTCCTCGAGTTTGGCATCGGGATCAACCATCAGGCCTCCTTTTTTATTAGGATCGGATTTTAACCGGTAGTGCGTTACTACCGCACATTCCTTGGCAAATCCTTCGGCATTCTTTTCCTCGGCTTCAAACAGACTTTTGGGAACAAACAGGGGGAAATAAGCATTTACGTGCCCGGTGTCTTTAAACATCTTATCCAGGGCATCGCGCATATTCTCCCATAGGGCAAACCCATAAGGTTTAATTACCATACAGCCTCTCACGGCCGAATAATCGGCCAGGCTGCCTTTAATAACCAAATCGTTGTACCATTGCGAATAATCTACGCTTCGGCTGGTGATCTCTTTGCTCATGTTTTATTTTTTTATATAGATCTGAAGTCTGAGGTATGAAGTCTGAGGTCTGAGGTCTGAGGTCTGAAGATTCCGTATTTTCTGACTTCCTACTTCAGACTTCTAATTTCCCCTTCCGTCCTCATTATCAGGCAATTCATCGATAAATTTTAACATTCACCTTGCAATAATTTCCTGGCAGGGGCTGTCTTTTTATTGTAACTTTAGTTTACAAAAACGCAAAAGTAGCACTTACCACCGTAAAACGATAAAACCATTACTATGAGGTCTCTAAATATACTACCTGTTCTATTGGCAATTGTTGCCTTATCCAGTTGCTCGGTATACCGCGACGGACAAACACCGGATGATGTATATTACTCACCCACCCGTTCTGATGATTCGTATGTAACCGTTGACAATAACAAGCGCGGTAGCAGCTATGACCGGAACGATAGTTATTACACGCCCGATGACAATTACCTGCGTATGCGGGTACGGGACCGGAATCGCTGGAGCAGTTTTGATAATTACACATACCTGAACGACTGGCAATATAATGGCGGCTATTACGGCGCCTATAGCCCTTATGGTTATGGAGGTTATGGAATGGGTGGTTATGGTATGGGCTACGGAATGGGTTATGGAGGTTACGGAGGTTATGGAATGGGATTCGGTCCTTACGCCTACAATCCCTACTCGTTTAATTCATACTGGAACAGTTATTATAACTGGAACAGCTATTACAATCCTTATTGCACGGGTATAATTGTCGGTGGAGCTAAAACCAATCCGGTCGTATACAGTTCGGTGCGCAATAATTTTAACGTGAACGCCTACAGGAATAATAATTATAGCAACCGCAACACCACAAACAACGGCAGAACGATATACCAGGCAAGTCCCAATGGCCGTGTTAATACCAGCAGCAACAACAATAACAACAGTTCGGGCGGTTTGCGCAGGGTATATTCAAATAGCAACGATAGCTATTATACGCCCAGCAGGTCTTCATCTTCATCTTCCTCATCTTCCCCTTCTTATTCGCCGCCTTCAGCACCGGTAAGGTCCTACTCGCCTTCTTCTTCGGGTGGATCATCTGGTGGAAGCAGTGGAGGAAGCAGCGGAGGTGGCAGACCAAGCCGCGGAAATTAAAATCGTGAGACGTGAAACGTCCAACGTGAAAGGTGTTTCCCAACAGGATATACTTACTATATTTCACCTACTGAAAATATAAGAGTCCTTAAAAACAATATTGATTTTATAATATCTGTGTTATACTTTGTTTAACTACAGCATAAAATGTTATTTATTCGACGGTAAGCATGAAAATACAACGGTACATTACTTCGCCGCGAGCAGGTCGTTTACCGTGTCACGTTTCACGTTTACCGTTTTTAATGCAATGTTTGCAACATGAAGAACACCATTACGATAGCATTTTTTTTATTGATCGGCGGGCAGGCCATGTCACAGATACCTGAAGATGCATTGCGCATGAGCTGGCAAACGCCATCCGGAACAGCCCGTAGCCAGGCTATAGGCGGCGCTATGGGTTCCCTGGGCGGCGAAATAACGTCTGTTTTTGTAAACCCTGCCGGTTTAGGCTTTTTTAAACTAAGCGAAATCGTGTTTACACCGGGTTTTACCATTGCCAAAGGTGAAGGCGAATACCGGGGCACAAATGCCACCAGCAATAATTTAAAACGGTTTAATTTCAGCACCAGCGGTTTTATATCTGCTACCCCCAACCGGGGCAGTCAATGGGTCAGCAATGCATTCAGTATCGCGATCAGCCGCACTGCCAATTTCAATAATGTTTCTTATTACAGGGGAAGAAACGACTATAGTTCTTTCTCCGAACAATATGCCGAAGAATTATCCCAATCGGGCGTTGATATCGATGATTACCGGTTTAGCCCCTATCTGTCATTGGGCACCAAATCGGCTATTCATACTTACCTGATCGATACGGCTAGAATCAGTGGAATATTACAGGTAGTTGGCCGGCCCGAATACCTGAATGAAGTTGAACAGGAAAACAAGATCACTACCAGGGGGGGTATTACCGAAATAGCCATCGCTTTCGCCTCCAACAACCAGGATAAATTTTATATCGGTGGTACTGTAGGCGTACCCATTGTAAACTACGAAAGGAGGCTTGAATTTACAGAATCGGACCCTTCCGGTGATGCAATGAATAAATTTAAGTTTTCCCGGTACGAAGAAAAATTGACGACCACCGGTGTTGGTCTCAATGCCAAACTGGGTGTCATTTTCAAACCGGATCAGCAGATGAGGGTCGGGGTTGCTATTCATACGCCAACCATTTATGGCTTAAAAGATAATTTATGGACCAAAATGGTCACCAATACAGAGAATCTGTTTAATAATGACCCGGTTGACAGTATTACTTCTGATTATTTCGGCTCACCCACTTATAAATATGACCTGAGCTCGCCCTGGAAATTCCTGCTAAGCGGAACGTTTATACTTAGTGAAGAAGTAGAAGATGTTACCCAACAAAGAGGCTTTATTACTGCCGATGTTGAGTATGTAACCTATGGCTCTTCGCGTTTCAGTTCTGCCGAAAATGCCGCCGATGATGAAGCGTATTACGATAACGTGAACAAGGCGGTGAAGGAAGCTTATAAAGGCGCTTTTAATGTGCGGGTAGGTGCCGAATTAAAATTCAATACCCTGATGACCCGGTTGGGTGTTGCTTATTATGGCAATCCGTATAAAGACGGTGCTTTTAAAGCAGGTAAAACAAATATCAGCGGTGGTTTGGGTTACCGGAACAAAGGCATATTTGTTGACTTAACTTATGTGCGTAGCATTACCCGTGATGTACATTTTCCCTATCGCCTGACCGATAAAGACAATACCTATGCTGAGCTTAAAAACAAGGTTGGACAAATTCTGTTGACTATCGGATTTAAGATATAAGCGGGCAACCGAAAACGAATTTGAATCTCTTTCGTCTGCCTTTTCCAAATGACCTTTTAAAAAAAAGGAAATCCCGTCCGCCAACTGGCGTGACGGGATCTTTTTAAAGGGTTCAAACGTTGCCTTTACCTTCACTGTTTTCACGGTCGTTTACGGATTAAAATCGGACTATTAGTTTACCTATCGCTATTCTTTGTGGTGTAAAATTGGGCAAAACAAACAGCACAGAAAAGCTGATGAACAGGTATTGTTACAAGCTATTAACAAAACTTAGATTGGTTTAGGTAATTATGCTTAATGCTGAGGGGAAATGCAGGAAATGAAGAATGAAAAATGAAGAACAGAGAAATGGTATTCCATTAGCACATTGGCTAATTAGCACATCAGCACATTTGTATTCCATTATCACATTATCACATTTTGCAATTGTGCAATCATTTCACCTATAGCATCAGGAGAATACCATTTCGTCCCTGCATCTTTCTTAAACCAGGTCATTTGCCGTTTGGCGTAATGGCGGGTATTTGTCTTTATGCGATCTATGGCATGTTGCAGTGAAGTGTTGCCATCGAGGTATTCGAAGAGTTCGCTGTAGCCTACTGTTTGCAGGGCATTCAAAGATTTAAAAGGAATAAGCCCTTCCACTTCTTTCAACAACCCCTGTTCCATCATCTTGTCAACCCGCGAATTGATGCGCGCATGCAATTCGGGTTTGGGCAATTCAAGTGCCAATTTGATGATATTAAAAGGACGGGTAGCTTTTTTTCCCTGCTGAAAATTGCGTATAGATTCACCCGTTGCCTGTTTTACTTCCAGTGCCCTGATGAGGCGTTGCGGGTTTTGAATTTCTCCGGTTGTATAGAATAACGGATCCTGCTGTTGTACCTGTTGTTGCAACCAGTTAAGGCCATGTTGTTCGTATTGTTCTGTAATAGCCTGGCGAATATCCATTGAAACGGGTGGCATATCATCTAACCCTTCGCAAAAGGCTTTTATATACAAACCGGTGCCGCCGGTTATAACCGCTATATCATGCTGCTGAAATATTTCATTGGCTGTATGTAGCGCGTATTGCTCAAACACAGCAGCATTTACTTCTTCATGAATGGAATGGGAATTTATAAAATAGTGAGGTACCTGTTGCAATTCAATGGAGGAAGGTTTTGCAACGCCTATGTTCATTTCTTTGAAACATTGCCGGGAGTCGGCAGAAATGATGGCTGTATTATAATGGCGCGCTACTTCAATAGCTACGGCCGTTTTGCCCACTGCCGTTGGACCGGCTATGATCACACAGGTTTTTGTATTCATTTATTTGTTTGAGCTTGTAAAGAACCCAAGACAAATTTTGAGATTTTGAGATTTGGGGACTCGAAGATTTGTGAATGTGAATTCTCTTTTGAGCTTCGACAATAATGAAATCACAAAATCCCTACATCTCTAAATCAGCCATTCAATTATACTTCCTCATCCTTCTGACCACCCTCTTCTTCTGCTTCCTCACCCAGGCCCAGGTCGTCTTCTTCATCATCACTTGCTGCGGCGCCACCTTCGGTACCAAACCCTTCTGGAATAGCTTTCAGATCGTATTTTTCTTCCATTTCGGTAAGCTTATCGCCGGCAATGCCTTTTGTACCATATTGCGATGGTGCAATACCTTCCGATTTTATCACGGCCGGATAATCGATCTTACTGCTTTCTTCCTTCGATACACTGATCAACTCTACCAAAAAGCTCCAGTTCTTTACAAAATCGTACTGGAATACAAACTTCTGGTTAGGATCTTTGATCTCAGTACCGATCGGCGTATTTTCCATCAGTAAAGGCGCTACCTTATACGGCTTATCATAAACGGCCAGACTGATCTCACGTCCGCGTTGCCAGTTATCATTACTACGGTAAAAGGTAGCCTGATGTTTATTATCAAACTCATACGACTTCAGTATTACCTGTTGCAGCTGCAAAAAAGTTTGCGTGTGCTTGATGGTGACATCCCGGTAGATACTGTCATCTTCTTCAAAATATATTCTGAATTTTAAAACAGCCATACTTCAAATTTCAGGTTACTTGTTTCTGTGTTTATATCACTCAGTGCTGAATCCTGAGCCTATTCGAAAAATAATTCTCTATAATCGTGCCAGCCATTTACCTTATGTCCTTTACTCCCTTCCGCTTGCCCCAACGCCAAAAATAAGACAATTCCCCAACTATCAAAGTATGCAATATAAGGTGCATTTACATAGCAACAAAATGCCCCAACATACACAGTGATACTGATTTATGCAAATAAATTCAAAATAAAAACGGGAAATTACCGCATACAGGATGTTTCCTTATCAGTTGCCGGCAGCTTTTTTATTGACAATTTGCAACCCCAATTCTGTTGCTTTTTTCATCATAAAATCGTATGCAGCGTCGTAGGAATTATCAATTTCACCATCCAGGATAGCTTCACGGATGCTATTTTTCAGATCGCCCACTATTTTACAGGGTGAAAGGCCAAATATATCCATTATTATTTCACCAGTGATGGGTGGTTGCCAGTTACGCATGCGATCCTTCTCCTCCACTTCTTTCATCCGTTGGCGCACCAACTCAAAATTTTCAAGGAAGCGGATCACTTTTTGTTTATTCTTCGAAGTGATGTCGGCTTCGCACAGCATCATTAATGCATCTATATCTTCACCGGCATCAAACAGCAATCTTCGTATAGCGGAATCTGTAATATTTTCTTTAGTGAGACTTATTGGCCGTAAATGCAGTTCTACCAGTTTACGTACAAACCGCAACTTTTCATTCTGGGGCAATTTCAGCTTCGAAAATAAGCGGGAAACCATGCGGCCCCCTACTACTTCATGTCCATGGAACGTCCAGCCATGGCCGGGTTCAAATTTTTTAGTAGCCGGTTTACCAATATCGTGCAGCAAAGCTGCCCAGCGCAGCCATAGGTCGTTGGTATTTCTGGAAATATTATCAACAACCTGTAAAGTATGATAAAAATTATCCTTATGCCCCAGGCCATCGATGTATTCAGCACCGGCCAGGTCAACCATTTGGGGGAATATAATATGCAATAACCCGCTTTGATATAACAGATCGAAGCCAACAGAGGGTTTGGCGCTTAACAAGATCTTATTCAGTTCTTCAGTAATGCGTTCCTGCGAAATGATCCTGATACGCTCTGCATGGTCTTTGATGCTTTGGAAAGTTACCGGTGCAATGGTGAAGTTCAATTGCGATGCAAACCGAACGGCCCGCATCA
>DASUVL010000123.1:0-2823 GCA_036379015.1 Niastella sp. | reverse complement strand
TAAATGAAGGCTGCACCGAACTCAAGCAATTGTGTTCTTTAACGGGTGCGGGTACCGGTTGTGGTTCATGCCGGCCAGAGGTGCAAAGGATACTGGAAGAAACGTTAGCCAATGTGACCAATAGTTTATTGGTGAAGTAGGAGCGAGGTGAATGGTGAATAGTACCCGACTGTTTGAAATTCGAAAACAATAGGGAAGCTCAAAATGGAGAGGCCCATTCACCTTTGACCATTGACGGCGGCAACTAAAAACTCAAAAGTTAAAAACTATGCGAAAGTATCATTATATAAAGATCAATCTTCCCGGAGGAATCGTGGCTGCCGGAGATCTGCATGCATGGATGGAAGCTGCTGAAAAATGTGGTGTTGACCAGGTGCAATTCGGTAACCGCCAGCATTTGTTTTGCCGGGCCGATAGTAGCAATGAGAAAGAGTTCCGCGCAGCGTTGGACCAGATGGGTGTTTTGTACGAAGTGAACCGCGATGAGTATGCCAATATTCTCACTTCCTATGTGGCAGAAGATGTATTCCAGAATTCAAACTGGTTAAGCGAAGGTGTTTATAAAGATATACTGGGTATGTTTGATTACCGGCCTCAGTTGAAGCTGAATCTGGTAGATGCCAACCAAAGTTTCATCCCGTTCTTTACAGGGAATATCAATTTTATTTCATCACCGGTTAACAACTACTGGTATTTATATGTTCGTTTTCCCAAAACCACGGTTATCTATTGCTGGAAAGGATTGATCTACTCTGATGATATTCCCCGCATGACCCGCCTGGTAGAAGAAGCTATCATAGAAAATAAAACATTGACCGATGGCGATTCGTTGTATGACATGGTGCATGCAAAAGAGCAATTCATCACCCAGGCGATTACGACTGAGTTGAGCATACCCAAATTTGCATTGCCCTATTATGAAGGATTTAATCGCTATGGTGAAAAAACATGGGTGGGCATTTACCGGCGCGATGAGTGTTTTCCTGTTTCGTTTTTAAAAGATATTGCATCGCTGTGTTTGAAAACGAAAGTGGGGCAGTTATATGTAACGCCGTGGAAATCGCTAATCGTAAAAGGTATTGCACAAAACGATCGCACAGCCTGGGAATATGTATTGAATACTTACCGCATAAATGTACATCATGCTGCCAATGAGCTGAACTGGCAGGTAGAGGATCTGAGTGAAGAAGGGTTGAACCTGAAGCGATATATCATCCGTCAGTTTGATAAAGATGATGTTCGCACACACGGACTTAGTTTCGCTATTAAAACCAAACAGAAGTCGGGTTTATTCGGTTTATTTGGGGCCGTAGTTATCGCCAAACAACACAACGCAAGCCGTAATAAAAGCGCGGCTATGAATCGGTACGACATTATGTACACCCGTGATTTTAATCCTAACTCCAGGGAATATATTTTATTTCGCAAAGGGGTACAGAAGGAAGAACTGGGCGCTTACCTCATCTCGCTCTGCAAATATTTTTATGATCTCACTACAGAAGCAGAGAAAATTCTACACAGCGTTTACCGGCAGGAAGTAGAGCAGGAGCCCACTGCCAAAACACCTGTGAATGCCCCTGTTATTTATCAGTGTAAACATTGCTTTACGGTGTACGATGAACATTATGGCGATAGCGAAAACAACATCGCGCCCTGCACCCCATTTAGCCAGGTGCCTGATACGTATCATTGCCCCGTATGTGAATCGTCGAAATCGGATTTTCAGGCCATAAAATCGGAGGGCATTAAGGCGTAAAGAGGCACTTATCAAATTTCCTACATATTTAACATACTTTTTATCGTCCCAGGATTGTGACTAGGATTGGTTTCGGGGTGCTTGCGCCATGGCGTCTGAACCCTTATCTTTGTTTCATGAAACCAACTATCACTATTGAATATTGTCCAAAATGCGGATGGCTGCTGCGAGCTGCGTATATGGCACAGGAGTTGTTAACCACCTTTGCTGATGAGCTGCAGGGTGTATTGCTACAACCCAGTGAAGTAAGTGGCCGGTATACTATTTGCATCGGAGACCAAAAGGTTTTTGATCGCAAAGAAGTGGGCGGTTTCCTTGAAATTAAAGAAGTAAAGCAGTTGGTGCGTGATGTGGTGGCGCCGGGTAAAAGCCTGGGGCATGCCGATCGCAAAGTTCATGACTGATTCTTGATTGATCACATTCCAGTATTAACATTATGGAAAACTTGTTAGGTGTTATATTATGTGGAGGCGAAAGTAAACGCATGGGCTCCGATAAGGGGCTATTGCCAATTCGTAATACAATATGGGCCAAGCATATGCATGAAAAGCTGGCCATGTTTCACCTGCCGGTAGTCTATTCGGTTAACCAGCAACAGGTGCTCCATTACTGCGAAGAAATTTCTCCTGAATTATTGGTGGTTGATAATGCTGAAGTGGAGGGTCCGTTAAAAGGACTGCTCAGCGTTCATCAGAAATTTCCTGATAAGGACCTGCTATTGCTGGCTTGTGATATGCTCGACCTGGATGCCGGTTCTATTAATCACTTGTTGCAGGAATATATGCGCGATAACCAGTATGATTTTTATGTTTACCAGGATACCGACTTTGCACAGCCATTTTGTGGCATTTATACCCGCACTGGTTTGGAAAAGGTAGCAGGACGTATTATGATCGGGCGGTTAAACAATTACAGCCTGCAGGCCATTTTCGATGAAGGTCATACGTTGCGGTTACCAATACGTCATCCGCATGTATTTCGTAATTATAACTCCAACGCCGATATTGAAGCGTATTTTGAGCACCCGCCGGCCCAATTTCCCAATCCATAACTCAATCCCCAGCCCC
>DASUVL010000122.1:0-3414 GCA_036379015.1 Niastella sp. | reverse complement strand
GACTGGAACCATTTATTTTTTTGCGTGATATAACCATTCACATCGGAACGGGAATGCGCTACCCCGTTCAGGTTGCTGGGTACGTTATTGAAATAGTCCGGATTATTATTCGCATAGATATTCTGAACCGGCGGCTGGTACCAAAGACTGCGAAAAACATACCAGGGAGAAATATAAGGTTGATCCTTTTGATCAAGGATCCCTGACAGGTTTACATCAAACGTTAAACGTTTGGATATTTTCGTGCTCAGGTTCGATCGAATATTATAGCGTTTATAGTTTACATCGTCACTTTTAAAAATAGCATCTTGTGACATATAGCCAAGGCTTACAAAATACGTGGTGTTATCGGTACCACCCGAGGCACTGATGTCATGTTGGGTAAAGGGCGCTGCTTTACGAATAATAGCATCCTGCCAGTTGGCGGCAACTTTTGTTTCATTCCGGTAAGCTTCAAAATCGGCTTCTGTGTACAGCGGTGTGCCGCCGTTCACATTGTGCATGCGTTGCTCGTTCACCAATGTCATATAGTCAAAAATGCCAACTGGCTTGGGTAGGCGCGATGCAAATTGAAGCCCATAGGTTCCATTATAGTTAAGAGCCAGTTTACCCTTTTTACCTTTTTTTGTAGTGATCAATACAACACCATTTGCCGCTCTCACCCCGTAGATGGCCGCTGAAGCATCTTTTAATACAGAGATACTTTCAATATCAGCGGGATTAAGCCGGGTTATATTATTCCTGGGCACACCATCAATAATCACAAGGGGGGTACCCAATCCTCTTATGTCAAATGAGTTATCAAAACTTCCCGGTTCGGCGCTGTTTTGTGTAACACGTAATCCGGCTATTTTTCCGGTAAGCATATTTTGAACGTTCTCATTCTTTGTAGTAATTACTTCTTTCCCAGTAACAGCAGCAACAGCGCCGGTAAGCGTTGCTTTTTTGCGGGCGCCGTAACCAATGACCACCACATCATCGAGAGAAGATGCGCTGGGTGATAAGTTAAGATTAACAGGGTCTTCATTCCGTATCAGCCATTCCTGTGTGGTGTACCCCGTCATGGAGAACAGAAGTGTTTGTCCCTTTTGTGCATTGATGGAAAAATGTCCAAGGGTATCGGTGGTGGTTCCTTTTTTGGTTCCTTTTATAATCACAGACACTTTTGCCAAAGGAGTACCTTGTTCGTTTAATACAATGCCCTGGATACTGCCACTGCTTTGTGCAGAAACTGTTTGAAGGCTGCTGAAAAACAACAGACCCAAAGCGGGTAGCATAATATAAATAAGAAACTGTAGCCGAGGCGATCTTGCTTGCCCTATTGGTACAAGCTGGTGATTATTTATATGGTCTACCGATGGCGAAATTGATTTTCGCCATATTCTACTACGATCAAAAGAACGGATACTTTTGGTGGTAGCAGGGAATAATGTTAAAGAATTCATATGCTAACGCAGGTTGAATAGATTAAAAATGACGTTACATAGAATAAGATGAAAGGATGCTTTAAATAGCGTGCGGATAAGAAGATAAAGATCCAGGGATGTATATATACGTCTCTTAAGGTTGGAGAGGGTGTAAGGCGGAAAGCGTAACCAGGTGCAGCGAATCTATGTTGGCGTTTTTGTTGGTTTTGAAAAAATGTCTTGTGCTTGCATTTTACAAGGCAGGAGGTAACCAATAAATCCTCCATGGACATTGACATCGATTAAAAAGCTCCCTTTTTTCATATGGCAGTAGTTTGTTATGTCAGCGTAATCGTACACCAAATATATGTACATACATATAAACATACTAACATTTGCGCTAATTTTTTTTACATTTGCCCTGATTGCACGAAAAATTGAACCAGCATGAAGCTTCGCATAGATCACAAAAGCCACGTCCCACTTCATTTACAGGCCGAAGAACTGTTACGCAACATTATTGCCGACCCACAGTATGCCGATGGTAAGTTTTTACCAAATGAAGTAGACCTGGCCAAGGAACTGGCTATTTCGAGAACCACTTTGCGCCAGGCGTTGAACAAACTGGTGTATGAAGGTTTACTGATACGCAAGAAAGGTATTGGTACCAGGGTGGCCGAATCGTCAGTGAGCTCCAAATCAAAAAACTGGCTGAGCTTTTCACAGGAAATGCAGGCCCGCGGCATTCCTATCAAAAATTTTGAACTGCATGTCACCTGGGTATTTCCCGATGAAGCAGTAGCCAATTTCTTTGAGATCACGACTAAGAAAAAAGTGCTGAAACTGGAAAGGCTGCGCGGCCGCCCTGAAGGCCCATTTGTATACTTTGCATCTTATTTTCATCCACGGGTTGGATTAACCGGTGAAGAAGATTTCAAGCGCCCGTTGTACGAAATACTGGAGAAGGATTACCTGGTAGTCGCCAATTTATCGAAAGAAGAGATCAGCGCCAAAGCAGCTGGTAAATTCATTGCCGGCAAGCTGGAAATAGAACCCGGAAGTCCCATTCTGTTCAGGAAACGTTTTGTATATGACCAGGGCGACCGCCCTATTGAATACAACCTGGGCTATTACAAGGCGGATAGCTTTGTATATACAATTGAGTCACGGAGAGAATAATAAAACTAATGTGCTGATTTGCTATTGTGCTAATATGCTAATGGAAATACAGCGTGCAGCGTGTGGCTTGAAATGCTTTTCACGTCTGCCGATTGCCGTTTGCCGTTTCACGTCTCCCATTTCACGATTGCCGTCTCCCATTTCACGTCACGGCTTGATCTCATCCTTATAGTACCGCTGCAGGTTACGTAATTGCCTCTTCAGATCCGCTATTGTTTTCGAATATTTTGGATCGTTATACAGGTTGTTCATTTCCTGTTTATCCTTTTTCAAATCATACAATTCCCAGGCGTCTATGGGATGGTAAAAATGCATCAGCTTATACCGTCCTGTATAAATACCGTAATGCCGGGTTAATCCAAACGACAGTTCATAATAATGATAATAAATTTCGGTACGCCAGTTGGCCGTTTTGCCCTTTTGTAACAAGGGGCGCATCGATACGCCCTGCATCTCAGTTGGAATGGGAATACCGGCATAATCCAGTAGCGTGGGCGCTATATCGAGGTTCAGGGTAAAATGGTTAACCTGCTGTTTAGGCGTTATTTTCGCCGGATAACGTATGACCATTGGAGTTCTAAAAGATTCATTATACATGAACCGCTTGTCGTACAAGCCATGCTCGCCCAGATAAAATCCCTGGTCGGAAGTATAGATCACAATTGTATTTTCCGACAACCCATTTTCTTCCAGGTATTGCAATACCCTTCCTACATTATCATCTACCGACAAAATGCAGCGCAAATAATCTTCCATATAGCGGCGGAATTGAAATTTAACCAACGAGGCCGTATCGTGGATCTTTGTAAACTGCGCATATTCCAGCTGA
>DASUVL010000121.1:0-26727 GCA_036379015.1 Niastella sp. | reverse complement strand
CATCAATACCAATATTGATCGAATTAGGAATAAAGCCTTTTGCAAATACCTGCGGATCCCTGGTGTCAAGAATGATCGCATTGGTTTCGTTGGCTGCTACCTCAAAAGCTGCCACGCCTAACGGATGGGTGCCCTTTCTTAATACCTCACTGATGCTTTCATAGCCCTGCTTGTTCATTTGCACATTCAATGGAAAATATTGCGGTGGTGCTGTTAAGCCGGTGGTAACTTCTTTAATAAATTGGGCTTTGCTCATATCAGCACGCAAAGCATAGTTCGTTTCTTTCTGATGACCTAAGGTATCAGTTGTTTCCTTGCTCATATTTTTGCCGCAGGCACTACCGGCGCCATGGGCCGGATAAACGGTCAGCGAATCGGGCAAAGGCATGATCTTATTACGTAAAGAGTCATATAACAAACCGGCGAGGTCTTCCTGCGTAAGATGAGTGGCCTTTTGGGCCAGGTCGGGCCGGCCCACATCACCAATGAATAACGTATCACCGCTGAATAAACCCACTTCTTTCCCCTGTTCATCTTTCAACAAGTAACAGGTGCTTTCCATGGTATGCCCCGGTGTATGCAATACGGTAAATGTTATATTACCCAGTTTAAGTATTTCACGATCGGTGGCAATGTGCGCTTCGAATGATGGTGTGGCAGTTGGTCCATATACAATAGTGGCGCCTGTTGCCTTTGCCAGATCGATATGCCCCGAAACAAAATCAGCATGAAAGTGGGTCTCAAAAACATATTTTATAACAGCGCCATTGCGTGCAGCTTTTTGAACATACGAGTCTATTTCCCGCAGCGGGTCAATGACTACAGCCTCGCCTCCACTTTCGATATAATATGTTCCCTGCGCCAGGCAACCCGTATAAATTTGCTCTATCTTCATAACTATGCTGTTTTAAATAATCAACGTAATTTCTATAATATGGTTTTACCAGAATATGACTTTTATCACAGAACGGGCTAATAATTAACAGGAAGGCCTAAGAAAAGAACAGCTCGCGTATCAATATAAACAAGCCTGTTGCCAATACAAACCATCCAAAGCCTTTTTTTAACGCCTGACCGGGTATTTTTTCAGACAACGCTATGCCGGCAAATATGCCTAAAACAGCAATAACAGTAAATGTCAGTAACTGTAACCAGTTGATGGTATAATGTGATAAGGTGCTGAAAAAACCAAAAAAGGAACTTATTGCCATGATGGTTAAGGAGGAGCCAACAGCTATTTTCATTGGCAACCGGCTGATCAATACCAGGGCAGGTATGATCAAAAATCCACCGCCTGCTCCCAGTAATCCAGTAATAGCGCCAATAAGCAAACCCTGTATTAATAGGGCGCCCCTGCGTTCATTCCGACTTACCGGTACCGGTAGTTTACTATCCGATCTTATCATAGATACGGCGGCCGCCAGCATTAATAATGCAAACAGCACCATTAAAAAAACACCCTTGGTAACTACCAGGTTGCCTATTGTAAATAAATACTCCGGTATTAATGGTAATACAAATCGCCGGACTAAAAAAACCGATAACAGCGAAGGCAAGCCGAAATACAACACAACATGAAAGTCAATTAACTTTTTAGTATAAGCCCGGGCGCCGCCCACCAGGCTACAGCTACCAACTACAAATAATGAGTAGGTAGTTGCTAATACCGGATGCACATGCAACAAGTATACAAATACGGGCACGGTAAGTATTGATCCGCCACCACCTATCAAACCTAATGATACGCCAATTAATACGGCTGCTAAATAACCGGCTATTTCCATGTAGAATATATAATTCGGTAAAACAACAACAGACAGGGTTTAATGATCATGCTACAGTTAACCGGGCATTGGCATACTGAATCATGTAATCATTGGGTGAAGGTGCATGAAAATATAAATTTGAAAGGTGACGAAGGTCACAATAAGGGTAGTTATAGGAATGTAGCCTTTTACAAACCGCCTGATACAATAACACTCCTGGTGAAAGAAGATTTCTATTTCTTTCAAACATAGCTTAAGCTATATTGAACTATTCAGCCCAATCATTCAATACCTTTCAATACATGCGGGTTATAATTGAATAATCTCAATAGCATTCCGTAGTAGTTTCACTTTTCCGAATTGCTCCATTTTTTTAAGCAGCCGGGAAATAACTTCCCGGGAAGAATTCAGTTCATTGGCAATTTCCTGGTGATTGATGGTAATGAGATTGGTTTTCATGGTTTCCTGGTGCTTTTTTAAATAAAACTCCAGCCGTTCATCCATGCCGCGAAAGGCAATATGATCAATGGTGCTTAGCAATTCTTCGAACCTTGACCGGTAAGTACCGATGACGAAGTGATTCCAGCTTTTGTATTTACCCATCCACTCTTCCATAAAGTGTAAAGGAATAGCTATAATTTCTGTGTCCTTCACCGCTTTTGCCATAATGGCACTGCGTTTATGTTCTGCGGCACAAACCATTGACAATGCGCATGCCTGACCTGGTTGTAGATAGTACATAAAGAACTCATTCCCGTCATCGTCTTCCCGGTATATTTTTACCAGTCCGTTCAATATTAACATAGTTGAACGGAAATATTGACCGGTACGCATCAATTGTTCCTCTGTTTTGTACGATCGGATCTCCCCCTGCTCCTGTATTTCGAGTTGCAATTCTTTTTCAAAAGCGGGAAATAGCTGGGGTATTGTGCTTAATTCCATAATGGGAATGTGATGTGTAAAAAAACAAAGTTGATAAATAATATTTAAATACAGGCAAACCTTATTTTTGGTTCAAATAAGAACACTTGCTTAAACTTTTTTACCAAACTGAACTTCTTGAGGCCGGCTGCGATGAAGCAGGCAGAGGTTGTTTGGCCGGGCCCGTATTTGCAGCAGCCGTTATTTTACCTGAGGGGTTTTACCACGAAAAATTGAACGATTCAAAGCAGGTGACAGAGGAAGACCGGTACGAATTAAGAGGTTTTATTGAAAAAAATGCCGTTTGTTACCAGGTTGCCAGTGTTGATCATGAAGAAATTGACCGCATTAACATCCTGAATGCTTCTTTTAAAGCCATGCACCTGGCCATTGATAAGTTAGAAAAGAAAGCTCAGTTCCTTATTATTGATGGAAACCGGTTTACAAAATATAAGCGGATCCCGCACAAATGTGTTGTTCAGGGCGATGCTGCTTTTGCATCCATAGCTGCCGCCAGCATACTGGCCAAAACCTATCGCGACGATTTTATGCGTAACCTGCACCTGGAGTTCCCGAACTATAAATGGATTACCAACAAAGGATATGGCACCCTGGAACACCGGAAAGCCATTGAACAGTTTGGATTAACGCCCTACCATCGCCGCTCATTTCAATGTACTTCTACCCAATTGGAGCTGGGTATGGAATAAAGGCCGAATTGCAAGAGCCAACTCACAAAAACCAGGAACCATAGCTCAAACTGCAAGAACCAGATACTTACAGCATCTCCGGGAAAAAATGAATTTTCCTTTCTTCCCATTCACTTCTTAGAATACTGTAATAAATCGAATCCCTGCGCCGGTTGCTATGCATCTGCATATGGCTACGAAAAACACCTTCTGGCTTCATACCCACTTTAAGCAGAGCTGCTTTGGCACGTTCGTTCAGGTTATCGGTCTTTATTTCAACCCGCTCCATTTTCATTACTTCAAAAGCAAAAGAAAGCAAAGCGAATTTTGCCTGCCTGTTTACGCCGGTCCCTATAAAGGAAGTACCCAGCCAGGTATGACCAATTTCAAGGCGTTTGTCGTAAAAAGAAAAATTGAGGTAACTGGTGCTGCCGCAAACTTCATTGGTATGCTTATCTATTACGGTGAATGGCATTCTTGCTTCTTGTTCTCTTTCGATGAACAATTGTTGCATCCAGCTTTTTAGCTCCTGCTCATCGCTGAGGTCTTTTGTAAAGTACTTCCAGATTTCCTTGTCTTTGGCAAGGGGTAAAAACAACTCATAATCCTGGGGGGTTACCAACCGTAATAACACTCTTTGTGTTTCAAGTGTAAAATGATCGGGGAAGAATTTTTGATATTCGGTCTTTACAGCAGTCATCGTATTATAAGCTTGCTTTTGCTTTATAAATTAAGGCTTGTAGGGTACTAGAGATCAGAAGTAAGTGATAAGAGGTAAGAAGTAGGAAGTTCACGATTTTCTTACCTCCTACATCTTACTTCAGCGTTTCATATATCATGCCGTTGAGCTACTTCATCCCACTCTCCGGCGCCCTGGCGTATCAAAACAGGCTCGTCGCCGGTACAATCAACTACGGTCGAAGGCGACATGCCACCTATACCGCCATCAGCCACCACATCGACCAATTTGTTAAAATTGTCGTGCATCAGTTCGGGGTCGGTATACTCTTCTACCATGGTACCTGGCAATGTAGTACTTAAAATAGGATGTCCCAGTTCTTTTACAATAGTACGGGCTATCAGGTTATCCGGAATACGCAATCCGATCGTGTTCTTTTTACTCTGTAATATTTTGGGTACTTCCTTACTGGCTGGCAAGATAAAAGTATAAGGACCCGGCAAATAGTGTTTTAACATCCGGTATAATGGGGTACTGATGCTCTTTGTATAGCGGCTTAAATCGCTCAAATCATAACACACAAACGAAAGTTGCGCCTTTTGCGGGTCGATATTTTTAATACGGCAGATCCGTTCAATGGCTTTGTGCTGAAAAATATCGCACCCTAATCCATAGATGGTGTCTGTAGGATAAATAATTATTCCACCTTTCGATAAAACATTCACTATGGTCGAAATGTTTCGGTGTTGTGGATTTTCAGGATGAATATGTAACAACATAACGGCAAATTATAGTTTTTAATTAAAGCCACATAACCTTAATGGCAAATTATGCGCCCAGGTAACACATTCTATTATTTATGTAATTGTTAAAGCCGTTTATGTAATCGGAACTACATTGTGAAGGGAACATGATTTTAATATTAAATTTGCGCAAACTTATTTCATGCAATTACAACCTGTTGACCGCCTTGAAGCAATCGACGCAGAAGACTTTCAGCAGCGTTACTATCTGCCACTGAAACCAGTTATTATTAAGAACCTGGCCAAAGACTGGCCCGCCTATACTAAATGGGACTGGACATACTTTAAAGAAATTGTTGGTAGTAAAAAAGTAGGGCTGTATAATAATGTTAAAAGCGACGCCTATACACCTATTAATACAGCCGATGATTACAAAACCTTTGGCGAGTACATTGATATGATCAGCCAGGGACCAGCGGCATGGCGCATATTTCTCTTCAATATTTTTGATCATGCGCCTGAGTTAACACAGGATTTTACCTGGCCCGATCATTTGATGAAGGGGTTCGTTAAAAAGTACCCCATGTTGTTTGTGGGGGGCGCCACCAGTATAACCCATATGCATTTCGACATTGACATGTCGCACATATTCCATACCCAGTTCATCGGGCGTAAAAAAGTACTGCTATTTCCATTTACTGAACAGTATAAGCTGTACCGCAAGCCTTTTGAGGTACTTAGCCTGGCCGATTTTTCGCACTACAATCAAAATGGCCACCCCGATTACAAGCAGTTTCCGGCGCTGAAACTGGCCAGAGGGTACGAGGTGATACTGGAACATGGCGATACCCTCTTTATGCCAGCCGGCTACTGGCATCATATGGAATACCTGGATAGTGGCTTTGCGATGAGCCTCAGGGCTTTGCAATCCACTATGAGCGGCAAGCTCAGGGGCGCCTGGAACTTGTTTGGGATGCGGCATATTGACACGCTAATGAAGAGAACAGCACCCAAATGGTGGTATGCGTATAAAAGAACCACTTTAATGAAAGCTGCGGAAAAAGAATTGGAAGCGGCTGATTTTAGATAGCAAGATTGAATATTTAATCGCTATTTGATCCAACTTAAGAAATTAAGGATACTGGGTAGACATTAAAAATTTATAAAAAAAATATTGATTTTTAAAAAAACTGTCTTTATTTTTACCGGGCTGTGCTGAATTAACATTCTCACCAGCAAAGCACAGAAAACTAATCCAATCTCCCGAATTCCAACCATCCAATTTCCGTTAACCCTCCAATTTCCATTTAAACATAAACTTATTTTTAAGTACGGATATTAATTGTTCGTACCATAAATTGTCCGCTACCCTTTTAATTAATTATCTCTGTTTACCGTGTTGATTGTCCTTAGTGCTTAGAAACTGCAAAATAAAAGATTGTACCAGTAACTGAAACTAACTGCTCTTACTCCTGTATAAGCAGCCAATTTTAAATTTACTAACCGTAGAAGGGGGTTATCCCTGGTATGCAAATGGCATTTCAGCCAGTATGCATTGATGTATCGCCTTCTTTACTTATATCCAGTCTGTCCATCATCCATTGAACCCCACTTTCAATAAATTTTATTATATAACAACATATAGCTTAACTTCTTTCTTTTTGTGGTTTCAGAGGTAAGCACAGGCCGGCGATATCCATCGCTGGCATTTTTTTTATGTGCCGAACGGGCAAGCATTTGCTAATCCCGACTAAAGTGGGGACAGGTTGGTGTTAGGATTCCTTTCCTGCGTGATGTAGCCTACCGGGTGATGTTTCAGCATTCGCCTTTGTCAGGAACTTCTTACTTACTGCAACCAAAGGTTTTTCCACGTACAAGTAGACGAGGTAACCTGCAACTACAGTAACAATAAATAAAATGACTGCGAACAGGTACGGATTAGATGTCATATTCAAATGTTCCAGGCAAATGGCTGTTGCGCTTAAAGTAAAAGGATGAAATAAGTATAACGAGTAGGATGAATTGCCAGCTTCGAGAAACAACCTTTTTACAATGGATGTACTTCCTTTAATAAAGCCTTCCAGGCATAAAAAACCGGTAAATACCAACAGCATTGGAATGCCCCACAGCCAGCCCCTGTTCTGTTCCTGGTAAGGTATTTTAAAAACCAGTTCCGCCGTAAGCAGCACAGTTCCCAATAAACACAAACTTACGCCTATGGCTGTATTGGGTCTGATGATCTTCTTATCAAACAAATAAAAACAACCCATGCCGTATATAAATTCCAAATACAAATTATTGGTCGCAAAATTAAATGCATTTCCATGGTAAGAAAACAACAGGCCGGTAGCTACCAATGCCAATAATATAACTGAAGACAATTGTATGGCTTTATAGGTGCCTTTGTGAATAAGTACGCCAAATAGTATATAAAACAGAAACTCAAAGCTGAGCGTCCACCCGTTTGAATTAAGATACCGGTCTCCGGTGGGAATTAAAGTATAAGAAGCCCAGATGCTGGTTTCGCCCCCTGATGTATTAACTATGCCAGGTCTATAAAGATATATTACTAATCCGATGGTGGTGGTAAGCCAGTAAAGTGGGATAATCCTTCGTATCCGGTGCTGCATAAACCGGTTAAAGTTCAGGTCGCGGCCAATTGTAGACACACACATGATATACCCTGAAATAATAAAAAAAAGGTCTACCCCCGCCCCGCCAATGGAGAAATCTTTTAAGGCATTGTTTCCATATTGCCCGCCTTTGATAGAAATATGCAACAATACCACCAGGATAGCGGCAACGCCACGCATGATCTGTATTGATTCAATATTGGCATCTTTCTTTTTATAATGCGCGGGTTTGGGTTCCTTCATAGTAGGTATCGAAATTTAAAATCGCATAACCAGCATTCAATACTGTATATGCGATTTAATAGATATTGTACTTAAAGCGATTGACTTTCCTGTTGATCACGCAATGGTCCAGGTTTCTTTACCCCTTAACAGTTTGTCAAGGTTTCCTTTACCTTTCGTCATTACAGCTTCTATTTGCGATTGCATTACTTCTTCATAACAGGGCCTGTCTGTTTCATAGAACACGCCAAACGGACGCGGCAAATGACCTTCTACCCGGGGATCATCAAACATGCGGACCAGTATTTGCGCTTTATAAAAATCTCTTTCATCGTGAACCCATACATCATCGGTTGAAGCGCCATTAGCCAGGTCAACTACAATTGGTTTGAATCCATCTAACTTAATGCCTTTATCCTTGTTGGCGCCGAAAATAAGCGGTTTGCCATGCTCCAGGAAAAGCGTGTTATCGGGCTTACTTGATTTCTCGGTAAAGGCCTCAAAAGCGCCATCATTAAAGATGTTACAGTTTTGGTAGATCTCCAGGAAAGAAGCTCCCTTATGTTTATGACTTCTGATCAATGCTTCCTGCAGGTGTTTTGGATCACGATCCATGGTGCGGGCAATAAATGTCGCATCGGCTCCCATGGCTAATGCCAATGGATTGAACGGATGGTCTATACTGCCAAAAGGCGTTGACTTGGTTACTTTATTTTCTTCTGATGTAGGCGAATACTGGCCTTTGGTTAACCCGTAGATCTGGTTATTAAAGAGCATCACATTCACATCAAAATTACGACGCAGTAAATGGATGGTATGGTTACCGCCAATGCTTAGGCCATCTCCATCGCCCGTAACGATCCATACGCTCAATTCGGGCCTGGTGGCCTTCAATCCGCTGGCAACGGCTGTAGCCCGGCCATGAATTGAGTGCATACCATAGGTGTTCATATAATAGGGAAAGCGGCTGCTGCAGCCGATACCGGATATGATGACAATGTTTTCTTTTGGGATTCCCAAACCCGGCATAATCTTTTGCACTTGTGCCAAAATGGAATAATCCCCACAACCGGGGCACCAACGTACCTCCTGGTCAGTGGCAAAATCTTTTGGCGTCAGGGGTGGTGCGGTAATTTCACTCATAGTTATAGAATTATTACAAAATTATCGGAATAACCAACAATGAACAAGGAATATTAATAGCGGCATTTGTTAATATGTCAGGGACGGAACCGCTAATCAAACAATGTTCAATTAAGCTACAAAAATGTTGCTGAATTCGTACATTCATCGCCTAAAATTAGTGACATGCAAAGGCTTTTAGTTTGTATTTGCTTATTCATAACTTTCAGTGCATCAGGGCAAAGCAAACAACCTGTGACTGTTACAGATATGCTAAAAATAAAATCCATCGGAAATGTGACCCTTTCTTCCGATGGTAGTAAAGCTGCTTTTACCGTAACTGCTATTGAAAATGATGCTGATACCAAATGGGATTATAAATATGTGACCCAGATATGGATGGTGTTAACAGATGGCAGTTCAACGCCCCGCCAGCTGACCACCAAAGAAAGCGCCTCGCAACCCGCCTGGAGCCCCGATGGAAAGCAAGTGGCTTTTGTGCGGTCAATTGATGGCAAATCACAACTATTTTTGCTTTCCCTGGATGGTGGCGAAGCCGTACAGTTAACAAAGTTTAAATATGGCGCCAGTACACCCAAATGGAGCCCTGATGGAAAACAAATATTATTTACGACAAGTATTCCCCTGGCTGATCTTTTAAAGGATTCGCTGTTAAATCCCGATAAAAAATTACCCGACTGGCCTTTTGAAAAACCTGGTTTTGACAAGAACGAGCAATTAAAACCTGTTTCGGCTACCATGAATCCCGATGGTACGCTGGAAGAAGTAAGAGCCTACCTCAATAACAACGTTATTGATAAAAAAGCGCGGGTAATTAATAAGCTCAACTTCCAGGATGAGCTCAATATCAATAGTGATCTAAGTTTTACGCATTTCTTCATAACCGGCACCCGGCCGGGTGATGTTCCCACAGCAGTAACAAAGGGATTTTATTCCTTTGCCACTGCCGACTTTACACCAGATGGCAAACAACTTGTTTTATCAGGTGATGTAGATTCCCTGCAACACCCTAACCGGTCGCAGGAAAACGAGATCTTTATTGCCAATGCAGATGGTAGCGGGCTGCGTAAACTACTGGGAGAAGAAGAAAAGGTATATTCAGCGCCAAAAGTTTCCCCTTCGGGTAAATGGCTTGCCTTTCAGTTTACCGATATATCCTTTGTAAAGATCCCGCAGCTGGCTATTATGCCATTAAATGGCTCTGCAAAGGATATGATCGTAATTCCATTCGATCGTACAAAAGGCAACCTCATTTGGAGCAATGATGAAAAATACCTGTACTTCACTTCGCCCAGTAATGGCGGGCTGCCGCTTTACCAGGTGAATATGAAAACCAAACAGGTTGAACAATTAAGTGACTATAACAGCGGCATCAGCAGCTTTGATATAGTTAATAACAAACTCGTGTTTGTAAAAACCGAGGTGGCCAATCCATTTGAATTATACTTCGCCGACGCGAGTGCTAAAAACGCCCGGCGCATCAGCACTTTCAATTACAATTGGGTACAGAGCAAACAGCTATCCTTTCCCGAGAAGAAAACTTTTATCAATGAGAAGGGAATGACTATTGAGTACTGGGTCATGAAGCCGGTAAATTATGAGCCCGGAAAAAAATATCCCTTATTACTTGAAATACATGGCGGCCCTTCTGCAATGTGGGGTCCTGGTGAAACCAGCATGTGGCACGAATACCAGTTCTTTTGCAACAAAGGATATGGCGTTGTGTATTGTAACCCCCGTGGCAGTGGCGGATATGGTGAATCCTTTCTGCGGGCGAATATCAATGACTGGGGCAAAGGCCCTACCAGCGATGTATTAACTGTATTGGATAAGACCGTAGCCGAAGGCTGGGCAGATACCTCAAAATTGCTGGTTACCGGCGGTTCTTATGCCGGTTACCTGGTAGCATGGATCATTGCCCATGATCATCGTTTTAAAGCAGCCTGCTCACAACGGGGCGTATACGATCTTAGTACTTTTTTTGGCGAGGGCAATGCCTGGCGGCTGGTGCCGAACTATTTTGGCGGCTATCCCTGGGAGGCGGCTGCCAGAGCTAATCTGCAACGTGAATCACCTCTTACCTATGTGAAGGACATTACAACTCCCTATATTATTTTTCATGGTGATAACGACCGGCGCACCGGCTTTGTTGAAAGCGAAATGCTGTACCGGAGCCTGAAAGTATTGGGCCGTCCCGTTGAATATGTAAGGCATCCCAATGCCACGCATGAAATTACCCGCAGTGGCGATAACCGGCAACGTATAGACCAGATGTTACGTACCTGGGAATTTTTTGAACGATGGATTAAATAAACGTAGTATTTCTTCATTTAAGATTACAGAAGCCATATATTTCGCAATCGGTTCATTGCTATATTAAATCAATTCAATGGTGAACAACAAGCTACTTCTTTACGGATTACCGGTATTGGTATTATTGATCATATTTTATCCATTGTTCCAGGTCAATTATGTTTATCTCGACGATTGCCATCTGCTATGGAATAATGAAAAAGAACAGTCGTTCAATATCTGGTTTATTCACGGCCGGCTTTTGACCGCAATGATAATGGGAAAAGCCTTTCCTTCCATAAACACTATTGAAGCTGTAAAACTACACCGCATCTTTTCCGTAATAGGGTGGGCGCTGGCCATTTGTGTTTATGTAAAGGCAGCCACTCAATGGGCGCGGTTGAATTTAATTGATTCCCGGATGGTGCTCATAAGCTCCGTATATCTTGCATGTAGTCTTTCCGTAGCCATCTGCAACGGATGGGGCGGCACTTGTTTTGTATTTAGTTTAGCCTTTACGGCCGGGCTTTTAAGCGGTCATTTATTTTACACGCAATTAAAAAAACACAACCGTTTCCTGGCCATACCTATTCCTATACAGTTGCTCGTGCTGTTGCTGGGTGTTATTTCGTTGTTTATTTACCAGATCGGTATCGGTATGTTCCTTATTCCCTTCTTCCTGCATTTCAACAGCCGGAAGTTTAAGAAACCCGATCACATACTTATCACCGGAGTAATTTCAATGCTGGCGATTGTAGCTATTTATTATCTCATTTATAAATTACATTTAAAGATCGAAGGCATTGAAGGTCCGGACCGTGCCAATCTGGAGCTGAACATCTTTAAGAAGATCTCATTCTTCTTTGGCGTGCCTACCGCACAGGCCTTCAGCTTTAATTTCCTGTTTAATTTACATAGTATTATCTCGCAGGCATTTTACATAATTGCCATTGCCGTATGGGTTTTTCATTCATTCGCTACGCAGCGTGATAAACCCTATATTAATAAGATCATTTACTTAGGAGTTAGTTTCGCTCTGTTGATGTTAATATACCTGCCGGTGATGGTAACCATTGAAAATTACTCTTCCTACCGTTCTATGTTTGCATTAAACCTGGCGGTGGTTTTAATGCTCACCAATATGATTATTGAATGGATTAAAAACGGCTCGTGGAAAAACGGGTTTGCTATAGGCGCTATGGTTGTATTTGCAGCAGTAGGGTTTTACAATTTCCGTTACAATTTCTTAAAACCTATATTAAAGGAATACCAGGTAGTGAGGGCATCTGTTGAAAAGCAATATAACCCTGGCATTAATAAGATTTATTTTCTGCGGCCACCTGAAAATTTGTACCATGATCAATATCATGTGCATTATTACCGGGATGAATTTGGTGTTCCATTAACTTTCAAAGACTGGGTCCCTGTGCCATTGGTAAAACAAATTATTTATGAGATCACTCACGATAAGGAAATAGCTCAGAAAACAGAGGTTATTATGTTTGCCGAAGACGATGCGGCATCCTTCAACAAACAGGCGGCATTAAAAGAAGGTAATACCATATCGATTGATGTGCCAGCGATATTTAAGAGTAATTAGTTTATCCCCGTGCCACGGTTCGGAACCGTGGCACGGGTAATTAACTGAGTTATTTAAGCTTTATGGCAACGCCTATCTGCCCTACGCGGTTAAAATAATCCCGGTTATCGTTTTTGGTGATATCGGCAAGACCTGCATTATACCTGGCATAAAAACCCAGCATATTGGTAACCTGTATACCGGCGCCAAAAGAAAGACCTACGTCCACCTTTTTATAGTCATCATCAACTTCCACTTTATCATCATCATCTTTAACGTTTGCTGATAATAAAAAACCTAACTGTGGACCAAACTCCAGATAAAATTGCTTTACAGGATAAAACTGGAACATAACAGGCACCTGAATGTAACTAAGTGCCAATGTAAATTCATTATTTACAACCGTGAATTGCTGACCCTGTCCGGAATACAGTATTTCAGGTTGAATACTCCAGTTGCGATTTATGCGGCTGTGTAAAAACAAACCAACATGGCCGCTTAACCGATTATCGCCATTGATACCAGAAACGTCTGCAATGTTAAGTCCGCCTTTTATACCGGGGGTTATTTTTTGCGCCTGTGAACTACTTGCCACTATACAAAACAAACTAAGGGCTAAAAGATACTTTTTCATGTTTGAAGGTGTTTATTGACATCATGATTTTCAAAGCTTATGCCAGATTACACCTTGTTTTGCAACAGTCTTGTTAATCAATACAATAAAGGAGAGGAAACAATCAAAAAAGCAACCTGCAAGGGAAAGATAGATGCCTGTGGAAATTCAGGTACAAGGGAAATGATAAAAGATAGGCAGTCAGCAACTATATTTGCTGACTGCCTGTATAATAAGTTAGTTCATTGAAAGTGTTTGCACCACACCCATATTAACGGTGTTCAGTTGTTGCTGTTGTTTACGTACATAATCAGCAAAAAGCGGCATTACTGATTCTGGTAATGGTACAGAAGGCGGAAATGTTTGTTGCAAGGGATTTACCTGTTTCCCATTCTTCCAGAAACGATAGCACACGTGGGGACCTGTAGCCAAACCGGTGCTACCCACATAACCTATTACCTGGCCCTGGTGTACGGTTTGACCTGCCCGTACCGCCTGTTTGGTCATGTGCAGGTATTGGGTTGTGTATGTATCGTCATGTTTTATCTTAACAAAATTGCCATTGTTATTGGAAAACTCTGATTCAACAACCATCCCATCGCCTGTGGCAATAATAGGCGTTCCTTCCGGTGCAGCATAATCTGTACCCAAATGGGTCTTCCATCTTTTTTGTACAGGATGGAAACGCCTGAGTGAATAGCCTGAAGTAATGTGGCTAAATTTAAGTGGTGCTTTTAAAAATGATGAACGCAAACTTTTACCTTTTTCATCATAATAATCGCCCGCTTCCGTTGTATCGGATTTGTAATAAAAGGCATAATGCTTTTCGCCGTTGTGTGAGAACACAGCCGATTGAATGGCGCCTGTTTCAACCGGTTCGTCTTTTATATATCGCTGCTCGTATAATATTTTAAAATAATCGCCATCATGAATAGAATAAAAATCTACCGTATAGGCATACAGATCGGCCAGCTTCATAGCTAAAGCCGGGTCAGTTCCTGATTTTTGAAAAGTTTCATACAACGATCCGTTGATGATCCCTGAAGCTGTTTCAAGCCGGGCCGTTACCTGCCTTTTGCCACTTAAAACAGATACCGAATCACGCAGATCATACAGGACATAATCAATAGCGTTAGGCTGGTATACAAAATAACAAACCTTGTGTGCCGTATCTTTTGAAGAAAAAACAGTGTATTGTGTACCTGCCTTCATTTTACGTACATCATAAACATATTTTGATTTTTCCTGCAGTTTTGAAATCGTATTATTATCTACATTATATAATTCCAAAATAGAAGCCAGGAATTCATTTCGTTGAATGATGCTTTCCGTTACATTAAATGAATCGAGGGGCAGCCCGAATCGACGCGGAACTATAATAACAGTTGAATCCTTTTTAGCCTGGGGTGCTTTTTCTCCCGGTAAAGAAAGGTTCAAACTGCTCAATACAATTACCGCCACAATTAATATGGCCATAAGTGAAAAAGCAATGCCCCAATCCCTGTGTGTAAACATATATGTTTAATTGCCGGTTTAGTTAAGCGGCTTTTAAGCGCAAAAACAGTGCCCGGCCTGTTTTGACGTATGAAATTTTTGTTTCATTTTTAATCAACAAGTTATACTCTTCATTTAACCGTGATATATGGCCCGGTTTTGTGACATATTTCCTCCGGATCGTAAAAATACGAGTCGCGTGACCGTGATTGAATGCCAAAGCAAGCAATATAGAACGAATTTTTAAATGGTGATATTGAAAAGTTAATGCCTTTTAGAAGGGAATTAACAATATGTTGAAGCGATCAACCCACTACCTGCCGACTAAATGGCAACAACGAAAGTTCCATCAATTTCAAATGCTGGCGACCAAAAGGGATCCCTATGATCGTAATAAAAAAAATGGCTGCAAAAAACAGGTGAACCAATGAAGTATATAATCCGCCGCATACCAGCCAAATGATATTGCACAGGAACGACAGACAACCTGTTCCGCCTTCTTTAGGAACTATCTGTTTACCGAAGGGCCATAAAACCACACCGGCTAATTTAAAGCACTGCAAGCCCCAGGGTATGCCTATAATGGTCAGGCACAATACAAACCCACCGATCACATATCCAAGTGCAGCAGCTAATCCGCCAAAAAGAAGCCATATGAGATTACAAAGTAGATTCATGATAGGAACTGATTTCTTTGTAAAATAATAAAAAAGATGCTTCATTAACTATGGGCCATAAAAGAAGCTGGTGTCGTTTACTAATATATGATCACTACTGTGGTATAATTATTTTAATATAAGTAAATACACCCCCCTTGTTGCATGTAACCGGAATTAGCCAAATCAAAAACTATGGCTAACCTGCAGTGGCATATCGGTTGTTCGGGATTTCATTATAAAGAATGGAAAGAACAATTCTATCCAAAAGGATTACCACAACGGTTATGGCTGGATTATTATTGCCAGCATTTTAATACCCTTGAATTGAATGTAACTTTCTACCGCTTTCCCCAGTTGTCCTTTTTGCTTGGCTGGTATCAAAAAACGCCGGCTCATTTCACATTTGCCGTTAAAGCACCCCGCCTCATTACACATTATAAAAAATTTGTTGACACCATGGTATTGCTGGCTGATTTTTACAACACTATTCAAAAGGGGCTTCAGGAAAAATTAGCCGCTGTCTTATTTCAGTTGCCAGCTCAAATTTCTTTTTCAGAGGAATTATTACAAAAGATCGTTGACCAGTTAGATCCTGCTTTTAAAAATGTGGTGGAGTTTCGTCACAGCAGCTGGTGGCAACCGAAAGTATATGAAACACTGGCCCGGCGCCACATCAGCTTTTGCAGTATCAGTCATCCACACTTACCAGATAATGTAATCAGTAATACCGATACTATTTATTACCGATTTCATGGAGTGCCTCAATTATATTATTCAGCGTATGATAAAAACTTTTTACAACAGGTAATCACAGCTATACAAAATGCTAAACAAACAAAACAGGCTTTTATATATTTCAATAATACAGCACAAACGGCTGCTATACAAAATGCGCAATATGTACAACAATTTGTAATGCAATAAGAACGAACGTGTATTGCGGCTATTTTCTTTAGTGCATTGCATATTGTGTTTGTAATGAAGTTTAAGCCGGTATAAAAACGCATTACATGAAACCATGTATAGACCGTACTTGATTTACGCTAAGATTTTTAAGAAGATATCCTCAATTGTCTTTTTAACACTTTTAGTTCGTTAATTTGCTATGCCTATTTTATACGAAGTCTTGGTTAAGGTTCTGAATATTTATAATCCGTACGTCTATTGACATTTTTATTGTACCCTGTGGACTATTGTTAACTCAATTAAAATCCCTTTGTATGAAAAGCCTGATGCAAATTACTCACCCGGTACCCTCCACTCAAACAGTAGTAACTGAGCCAGTTCCTCTTCACCGGCTGATAGACCAACTAATGGTAGGACTTTTACCGCTTGTTACTGGTAAAAAAAGTTTTATTATTAATGACGTTGACCAAACCTTTTTTCTACAGGCCGATGAAAATTTGCTAGCCTATGTGCTGGGCAACTTGTTAAGCGGTGCTATAAATGGTACTGAAAATGTCTGTATCAGGGTAGAGGCGGTTTGTAATAATGATGGCGTGCAGATCCGTGTTCGCAATAACGGCACTTATTTTTACAGTACGGTCTCCAATGGCTTCTCCCACGTAGTACAGGCAGCCCGGCAACTGGGCGGCAATATCAGCATCTACAATCAGCACAACGAAGGAACAACACTCACATTTTCCATGGCTTCGCCTGTTCAAACAATTTGCTAAACAAGATCCATGCAGATACATTCATTTTTTGGATCAGGTTGCTAATTTGGTGGGTTGTTTATCCGCTAAAGCCATTTTATAATTTCGAATAAATTGCGGCCCCTTACTACTTTCAGAAACGACTTACTTTTTCTGTTTAACAGAAATTTTAAGCCCCTTATCAGTATAACTACCGCTAGTGCCTTTGCGTAATAAAGTATACGTCATTGGCGTGCATAATACCGGGGGAATGAGTCCAAAAAACTTAATGATACCCAACTTTTTTAATATGGGATATATCTTAACCAGGGTTCGATGACGTTCCGCAAATTCTTTATCTTCTTCAAGGCGCACAAAGGAATCTTTCATTGCCTTTTGTTGAAAACTCACTTCCATACCTATAGCTGAGGCTACTTTTTTTATTTGCGGCAGTGTTATGAAATTGAAGGACTTCCAAAGGTTTTCGTTCGCAACACCTTTTATTTTACCCGTCAACTTCGGGAACATAGGCACTAGCGGAAAACCATAATGGGGCTCAAAAGGTATAATGTAGTTTGGGCAGTGGTGATACATCATGCCGTCTTCCGCCAATACATTCTTAATTTTAGTAAATGCAAGTTGAATATTATCCTTTGGCAGATGTTCTATCACATTTACCGAATAAATCAGGTCGAATTTGCCATGTACCTCAGGGTCAAGATCTTCAGCTATGAGATCCAGTATTAGATTTCCCGGTAGTTTATAATAGTCCCATATCGCATTCTGTAACTGTAGGTTAAATTCAAAGCCTAATTCACTGGGTTCTATACCCATAACATTTACACCGTTCAGGTATAACCAGGCTACAAGCATACCTGGGCCAGACCCAACTTCAAGTATACGGCCCTCCAGGCTGAACTTAGAAAGCAGTCTCATGCCGAATAATGCCTCTTCTACATAGTTAAAATATTGCTTGCTTATCTCTTCCCATTGATAAGTAATCCGGCTTTTAATATAATTGATCAAAGCATCAGATTTAAGCTCATTAACATAAGCTCTCATCTTCTGCTCATTGAATACATCCTGGTTTATTGGCACTTTATGGGTTTTACTTTTTCTAAAGCAGCAAAACTAATAAAATGCAGCCATTATTTATTTCGTCTTTGTTACGCGTGTCACATAACAAAATATAAATCCAGATAATATATCAGGTATTACCATATTAAATGATGCAGCCGTTACATCACGCTGGCGATGTTTATAACCTGATCCTATCTTTTGCCTGCCTGTCCGGCTGTAAATAAAAAAGGCTCCCATGAGGGAGCCCTGTGGTATCTTTAACCTAATAAGATTAATAACGGTTGTTATAGCTGTTATTACGGCTAAATGAACGTTTTTCGTTACCACCGCCACCATTACTACCACGCTCTTCGCGAGGACGGGCTTCGGCAACTTTAATCTCCCTGCCTTCAACTTTTCCGCCATCCAGTTCTGTAATCGCCTTTCTGGCAGCTTCGTCATTCGGCATTTCAACAAATCCAAATCCACGGCTTTTGCCAGTGAATTTATCCGTGATTACACGGGCAGAAGATACTTCGCCATACTCAGCAAAAAAACCTTCCAAATCATCATCAGTTACGTTGAAACTTAAATTCGAAACATAAATGTTCATACTTCTAACTAAAATTGGTTAAAAATTAAATAGATCTGAGGTAAAGCAGGGAGTAAAGGAAGACTAACAAGTATTAGCAGAAATGCGTAGCGAGATTTATCGTTCACTTACCATATGCTATTATCACTCAAATATGGCTACAAAGATACTTTATTCGGGTTGAATCTCAATGATTATCCTCGCGCGATAGTAAGTTAATTTATTATAACGCAGGTTTAATGTGACAAAAACTTCAAACGAATAAGACAACAATACAAAAATCGGGCATTCGACGCTGTAATTAACGGTTGCATAACATCAATGATCAGTAATTACCATTACATGATAGCATCAGGCTTGTTATGCATATGTATCAGTATTCCTGATATTGATTTAGCACATGTAATCCTTCATCAAATACCGGGAAGCTTGTTTCTTGTCTTATGGTCCGAATCCTGTATCTTGTATTATTCGTTTTTTTAACCTATTCAATAGCTAAAACAAACCTGCTATGTTTTTTAAAAAGAAAATTACGGTTGCCGGCACTTTAGTTGCGCTGGTTGTATTAGGCATTGCGGCCAGTGCTCCGGCCGATCCTACTTTCAAAAACCTGAAGGTATTGCCGAAAAATATCAGTCATGAAGAACTGGACAGCATCATGGACCAGTTTAAGATCTCACTGGGTGTAAAATGTAATTTTTGCCATGTTGCACAAAAAGATAATCCCAAAAAACTTGATTTTGCAAGCGATGAAAAAGGGGAGAAAAATGTTACCCGCGATATGATGCGCATGACAGACCGCATCAATAAAAAATTCTTCCATTATAAAAAAGACGATCAACATCCTATTCCACCGGTAGGTTGCGTTACTTGTCACCATGGTAGTCCGCATCCGGAAGCAACCGCACCGAAAATGGAACAGAAAGCGCCACCGCCACCACCGCCTAACCCCGGTAATTAAATCGAACACAACATTTGATCCTCCACATTAACACGGTCATAAACTATTATTTAACCCCATTTGTTCATGTTGAACCGATGGGGTTAATCATTTAATAACATGCCACCCGATGGGGTCGCTTTGGGCTGTGATTATTCGCTCACTGCTGGTAACTAACAATTCGGCTCATAATACCTTCATAGCAAATGCATCTACCGGAAAAGGAATACGTTAGATAAAACAAAACGATTTCATGAATATTGGTTTGCCTTATCATGACCGGCTATTCCATCCCGGGCAATTATTTGAAAATTTTCAAATTTCCTATTCCCCTCCCCCCTATCTCCAATTTGCCTACTTTTGCAACCTTATCTATTTGCAATGACTGCACAACAATTTGATTTTGGCATGATTGGCCTCGGCGTTATGGGCAGAAATTTTCTGCTTAATATGGCTGACCACGGCTTTAAAGTAATCGGCTTTGATAAAGACAACCAGAAAACTTCGGCACTGGAATCGGACGCCACAGCCGGTACTACCGTAAAGGGAGTTGGTTCATTACAGGACATGGTCAACCAACTGGCTGTTCCCCGGAAAATAATGATGCTGGTGCCCGCAGGTAAACCGGTTGACGATGTAATTGAAAGCCTGTTGCCCCTGGTGCAAAAAGGCGATATCATAATTGATGGCGGAAACAGTCATTACACCGACACGTTAAGACGAGTTACCTATTTGCAGCAAAAAGGTATTCATTTTATGGGTATTGGTGTTTCGGGCGGTGAACAAGGCGCTCGTACCGGACCAAGCATTATGCCCGGTGGCGATCCTGAAGCCTATCCCCATGTTCGGCCAATGTTAGAGGCCGTTGCTGCTAAAGTAGACGGCGTTCCCTGCGTAGCTCACCTTGGTAATGGCGCAGCCGGTCACTATGTTAAAATGGTGCACAATGGTATTGAATATGCGATCATGCAACTGATAAGCGAAAGCTATGATCTGTTGCATCGCGGCCTGGGGTTAAGCAATGACGAACTGCACACTGTTTTTGACAGCTGGAACAAAGGTGAATTACGTTCTTTTCTCATTGAAATTACAGCCGACATCTTTTTACAACCCGACGATAAAACGCCCAACCGCCTGGTTGATATGATCCTTGATAAAGCAGGCGCTAAGGGAACTGGTAAATGGACCTCGCAGGATGCTATGGACCTGGGTGTTCCCATTCCTACCATCGATATGGCAGTTACCATGCGCAATATATCGGCTTTAAAAGCTGAGCGCGTACAGGCTTCGGTCTTATATCCGCAATCAACAGGTTTAATAGGCGTGCCCAAGCAACAATTTATTCAACAGGTACAGGATGCCCTGCTGTTTGCAACTGTCATCAGCTATGCACAAGGCCTGGCGCAATTGCATAAAGCAGGTACCGAGCTCGGTATGCAAATTCCCATGCCCCAGGTAGTAAGTGTTTGGCGGGGCGGTTGTATCATCCGGTCAACACTGCTCGAAATGTTTGGCAATGCCTATAAAGTGAACCCGCAGCTGTCTAATTTGTTATTAGATACCAAAGTAGCCGACATATTGCAAGCCAAAGCAACAGGTTTACGTGCCGTAGCGGCGCTGGCTATTCAGCACAGCATACCCGCCGGGGCGTTAATGAGTGCGTTAAGTTATTTCGAAGCTTACCGTAGCAAGCAATTACCAATAAACCTGCTACAGGCACAACGCGATTATTTCGGTGCTCATACCTATCAACGTATCGACCAGGAAGGAACATTCCATACAGCGTGGGGTAAGAAGTAATAATATTGAATATTAAATGCTGAATATTGAGTGTTGAAGTGAAAGCATAAAGTATTTAATATAGAATCGGGTTACATAAAAAAGATTTCAATTCAGAATATGACAAACCATAAATGTCCGCCGGCCTCTTTGCTATTTATTTTTGGTGGCAGTGGCGATTTAAACCAGCGTAAACTTTCCCCCGCTTTATACAATCTGTTTATCGATAACTGGATGCCCGATAAATTCAGTATCGTTGGTATTGGAAGAACTCCCTATACCGATGAAAAGTTCAGAAGCCATTTGCTCGATGGCATTCAGCAATTCTCCCGCCGCAAGGGCGATCAAAATGGTAAATGGCAAACATTTTCACAACATATTTCTTACCTGCAAATGGATGCCGGTAATGAAGCCGATTATCAGAAAATTGCTGACATCGTAAAACAAAAGGAAGAGGAATTTGGCGAGCACCCCAATGTCATTTTTTACATGTCAGTGGCTCCTCACCTGGTGCCTGAAATTGCCAGTAAACTGGGACCGTTAAATATCTGTCATGATACCAAATGCACCCGCATTGTAGTGGAAAAACCATTCGGTCATGACCTAAAAAGCGCCCATGAGCTCAATGGGTTGCTTACTTCTATGTTCGATGAAACCCAGATCTATCGCATTGACCATTACCTGGGTAAAGAAACCGTTCAAAACATTCTGGCATTACGTTTTGCCAATGCCCTGTTTGAACCCATCTGGAACAGGAATTATATTGATCATATACAAATTACTGCAGCAGAAACGGTTGGTCTCGAAAATCGCGGCGATTACTATGAACGCTCCGGCGCACTGCGCGATATGGTGCAGAACCATATTCTGCAACTGCTGTGTATGATTGCCATGGAAGCCCCGGTATCGTTCGATGCCAATGAAATAAGGAATAAAAAGGTGGATGTTTTAAATGCCATCCGCAAATACAGCAAGGAAGATGTGCATAAACATGCCGTTAGAGGTCAGTATACCGAAGGATGGATGCAAGGCAAAAAAGTGTCAGGCTACCGCAATGAAGGAAAAGTAAATCCCAACTCACCTACCGATACCTTTGCTGCGGTAAAATTCTATATCGATAACTGGCGCTGGCAGGATGTACCGTTTTATGTGCGTACCGGAAAACGGTTACACGAGAAATCGACCATCATAACGATCCAATTCAAACCAGCCCCCAATTTTGCATTTCCGGCAGAAGCAGCTTTAACCTGGAGGCCCAACAGGCTTACCATCAGCATTCAGCCAGAAATGGATATCCGCTTACGGTTCCAGGCAAAACGCCCCGGACAAACCGTAACCCTGAACCCGGTTGATATGATCTTTAATTATAAAGACACGTATGGCGATGATGATCCGGAGGCATACGAAACCCTGTTGCTCGATGTAATGGAAGGCAACGCCACCCTGTTCATGCGTAGCGACCAGGTAGAAGCAGCCTGGAATGTAGTGATGCCTATACAGGAAGCATGGGAAACCAGGCCGCCGGTTGATTTCCCCAACTATGCACCCGATAGCTGGGGCCCCGAAGATGCCGAAGCGCTCATTGCCCGTGATGGCCGCACCTGGATCACGTTACCCGTAGCCCACCAGGGCGTTGTTGCCCATCAGGGGGCTCAGGCAGGCACATAAAAAATATTGTTACAAGTTACAGGGTGCAGGTTACAAGGGAATACACACCTGCTCTGCACCCTGAAACCTGTATCTTGAAACCTGTAACTATTATTTAAATCAACATGCTCCACATATACAGATCTCCTGACGAAGTAAGTAAAGCCCTCGCTGAGTGGGTTACCCAAGCCATAGAAACCACCCTGCAAAAGCAGGATCGCTTTACCTGGGTGGTAACAGGCGGCAATTCACCTAAACAACTGTATGAATTACTGGCTGCTTCGCCTTACAGGGAGCGTATCAATTGGAGCAAACTGCATATTTTCTGGGGCGATGAGCGCGCAGTACCATTTACCGATAGTCGCAACAATGCAAAAATGACTTTTGAGCATTTGCTTGACAAGGTTCCTGTTGTGCGCGAACAGGTGCATGTTATGAATACCAGCCTGTCGCCAGAGGAATCGGCCAAAGCTTACGAAGTTTTATTGCATCAATATTTCAAGAATGAAGGCCCTACCTTCGACCTGGTGCTTAATGGTATGGGAGATGATGGACATACGCTATCGCTTTTCCCGCATACACCTGTCATTCATGAAAAACAAGCCTGGGTAAGATCATTTTACCTCGATGCGCAACAAATGCATCGCATCACATTAACGGCCCCAGTTGTGAACCGGGCCGGTAAAGTTGCATTTCTCACCTTTGGCGCCAATAAATCAAACGCATTATTTGAAGTATTGAAAGGAGCCCCTGCTATTGACCAATATCCATCGCAAATTATTCAGCCCGTCAGCGGCGAATTGCATTGGTTTGTAGATGAAGCGGCTGCGAGCCGGTTACAATAGTTGGCGCCCGTTTGGGATCATAAAAAATCTTCAATACAAGCACTTATAAATCAAACAAATACAGTTTGCTTTTATTAACATCTTAATAATTTAAGAATGTTTTTATCCTGGTTGGATAAATTTTTGCACTTTTCTATAGGGGAAAATGCAATTGCCCTGTTTTAATACTAGTTATTGAGATGTTAACACCCAATCGAAAGGCACAAAACAAGTGTAGGAACGAAAACTTGCCAGGTACATTCTTGCAGGTTAGATATGCTTTTGCCCTACTATTTCCAGCCGCATTTCCATTCTTTTCTTTTCTAAAAAATTGGTACTCAGGCGTTCAGTCTGGTTTTAGTATCCTGACATTACGGGATGTTGATTCATTTATTCACCCTAAAAAACAATGGCAGCATGACTAAACTGGTATCTATCATTGTTCCGGTGCATAATGAAAAGGAAAATGTATCTGTAATGGCAAAGGCCATTAAGCGGATTTTTGCAGGCTTACCGTACCGGTATAACCTGATCTTTGTAGACGATGGAAGCGGTGATCTGACTTTACATGAAATTAAAAAACTGGCTGTTCAGGACGAAAATATCAAGTTCATTTCTTTTTCACGGAATTTTGGTCACCAGGCTGCTATTAAAGCAGGTTTAGATAAAGCAGATGGAGATTGTGTTATTACCATGGATGGCGATCTGCAGCACCCGCCCCATTTAATTCCCCTCTTACTTGAAAAATGGAAAGAGGGATATGATGTAGTGTACACAGTTCGAAAAGAGGATAAAAACTTACCGCTTTTAAAAAGAACAACATCAAACCTTTTTTACCGGGTACTGAACTGGCTTAGTGATATTAAACTTGAAAAAGGAACAGCCGATTTCCGGTTAATGAACCGGAACGTAGCAGATGTATTACGAAACCTTCAGGAAATTGAACCCTTTTTCAGAGGTCTCGTTAAATGGGCCGGATTTAAGCAACTGGCCGTAGAATATGATTCTGATCAGCGTAAATCGGGGGTTACCAAATATACCTCTAAAAAGATGATCCGGTTTGCCTTGCAGGGCATTACCTCTTTCAGTATCAGGCCTTTATATGCCGCTACCTATATTGGCTTTACATTTGCAGCACTATCAACACTGTATATTCCTTACGCGATTTATAGTTATTATTTCGGTTATACAATTTCTGGTTGGACCTCAGTGATTGTTACCGTTGTGTTTTTTGGCGGCCTTCAGCTGATGATCTTAGGCATCATTGGCATATACCTGGGCAAGCTATTTATGCAGAACAAACATCGACCTGTTTACATTGTAAAAGAATCAAACATTCATGAGCCGTCAGCGATACATATTGATGAGTTTTGATGTAGAGGAATTTGATATGCCATTAGAGTATAATCAAAACCTTTCTATTTACGAACAAATGGAAACCGGCTTTAAAGGGCTGCAAGCTACCATGTCGGTAATAAACGGAATGGATGCGCCCTGTACTTTTTTTACCACCACTCATTTTGCCAACTGGTTTCCTGATAGCATACGGCAAATGTCACGGAAGCATGAAATAGCATCGCATACTTTTTATCATTCCCAATATAAAACAGCCGATCTGTTGCAAAGCAGGCTCGGACTGGAAGACATTACCGGCCAACCTGTGTATGGCTTGAGAATGCCTCGCATGATGAAAGTGCCTATGCAGGATGTTATTCAGGCAGGTTACCGGTATGATTCGTCTGTTAACCCCACCTGGATACCGGGACGTTATAATAACCTTTCTCTGCCCAGGACAATATACTTCGATGAAAATATGCTTCGTGTGCCGGCATCTGTAAGCCCGCGCCTGCGTATCCCGCTTTTTTGGCTGGCTTTTAAAAACATGCCTTATAGCCTGTTTAAGCAACTGGCTGTACAAACCTTACGAAAAGACGGGTATTTGTGTTTGTATTTTCATCCCTGGGAGTTCACCGACATCTGGGAATTTGAAATGCCGGGTTATGCAAAAAGATGGTCGGGCGAAAAACTGCAACACCGCTTATACCGACTCTTTAAAGACCTGAAAGCCGAAGGTGATTTTACCACCATGTGGCAAATGGTTTCTGAAACAAGGTCATTAGAACCACGGCTATTAAACCAATCACCCGGCTCAATAAAATCTGCCAGAAAGGCTCCGCTTACAAAGTAAGCGTACATCAACGATCAACTAAAAAATTCAGCTACCATTTCATTGGTTAGTGTCCTTTCGCCTTTTGTCCATATGGGGTTGGGAGGCGGAAATTCGTTGCGGCAGTAACCGCCATGGTTTGCAAAGTCAAATACCGCATGGCAATAGTTGTTAATGATAAGGCCGCATCGCATCCAGTCGGTTGACCAAATTATGTTAATAAAACCTGCCCGCTGTTGTTCGGGCACTTCTTCAATATTGTAAATATGCAGGGCATCCAGGATATTTTGTTTTCCCGTACCTGGCTCCACTTCTACCGCATAAAAATATCCGGTATCAGTATCATCTTCAAAAACAACCCCAAAATTGTTTTCAGTCGATAAACTTTCAATGAAAGTATTTTCCCCTGCAGTAAATGCCTGTTTACGTAATAAATATCCTTTCATGTAATCGGGTTAAAAAACCGGGAGGGTTTTATTATTTAGCATCTACCGAATCATACACTACCACCTTGCTCCATAGGGAAGAACACTCTTCAACAAATTTCAGGTGAATAGGATCTGTTTGATAGCTCTGCTGGTCGGCCGCGTTATCAAACAATACAAACCACGAAATAGCGTAGGAGCGGTCAATAACGTCACGGCTGGTATCT
>DASUVL010000120.1:0-8989 GCA_036379015.1 Niastella sp. | reverse complement strand
CACAGGGTTATATCCTGAAAGATATCAGTCCGGCGGAATTAAAAACGGCCATTGATGCTGTTACAACATCCGGATATTATTATTCAGAACTTGTTACCGGCAGTTTAGTGCATGCTGCCAAAAAAAAAGACGGCGATGAATTGGATCTGAGCAAGGAATTTAACCTGGGGGAAAAAGAGATCCAGTTCCTGAAGTTGGTTTGTACGGAAATGACCTATAAAGAGGTTGCCGAAAAAATGTGCCTGAGCCCAAGAACAATTGATGGATACAGAGATGAACTGTTCCTTAAACTGGGCGTCAAAAGCAGGATCGGCCTGGTTCTTTTTGCGATAAAAAATGGGATCGTACATATTGAATAATTGCAGTCACCCACCTTATTCACTCAGCTAATTCATACCACTGGAAACGTGCAAATAAGTTTGATCACCCTATTGATCAACAGGCTTAACCAGTAACTCTTAATAAATGCCTTTATTATGCACAGGATCCACGGTGGCTTTACCACTGCCATACCAATAAAAGAAAATGAAATTCAAAACAGCAACCCTGAACAGGTCCTGAGTCAGAGCCTGAGCAGTTTGCTAACCTTTTTGAACGACAAAAGAAATGCGGGTGTTACGAATTTCGATCAGTCAGCTACGACACTGTTTGTGTCAGGGGTTGTGCTACCCAAACAACGTTATAAAAACGCTATGCTTCCACCCACCTTTGTGCTCGCCACCACATACTGCGGCCCGTTAAAGGAACATCTCTATGAACTGATAGATACCAATAGAAATATCCTTTGCAAAACACTCATGTTCTGTGAAGGTTTTAAGGGCGGATACAATGCTTCAGCGAAATACATTTATAGGTTTTTAAGGAAGCATAGTCATAATGCCAACTTCAACTCAAGGTGTAATTATATTTCAAAGCAGGATACAAAGAACGAAAAAGAACTTAGAAAAGAAATAGAAGGTTATATTGATAAAGCACAGCGCCTGGGCGCTTTCAAAAATTGTTCGGCAACAGAAGTTAAAACACTTATTCAACGACACATAAAAAACTGCGGCGAACAATAT
This sequence comes from Niastella sp., assembly GCA_036379015.1. Lineage (GTDB taxonomy): Bacteria > Bacteroidota > Bacteroidia > Chitinophagales > Chitinophagaceae > Niastella. The sequence continues at coordinate 7,928 of DASUVL010000120.1, read as the reverse complement.
GCCTGGGCGTTCAACCCATTTAAAAAAAATATCAGGGAACGGCTTGAAACGGCAAGGGTAAAGGTCACAAACATAATCCTCTATCTACTTATCGCTGTCATTATTGCACCGTTGTTGGTAGTACCAGCTGTTATATGGTGGTTTAAATGGGAACCGGTACCGCTGGTGTTCACATTAGTCCCATTGGTTTCCATAATTGCGCTGGTATTTAATTTTCAATCCATTCATACCAATACCGCCACCCGGCCGCACGACAGCCGGCTACAGGAATTGGCAGCCACCCAGCTTAACCCGGTACTCAATGAAATGACAGCAGCAGCACCCCTTAAAAATGGATTTTTGAGAGGGCATCTCTATGCCTTCACGTTGCGTTTGTTGGGCCTGGTTGGTCCCTTGCGTTTGAAAATACCAACGGTAAGTAACATTCGCTGGGTGGTGATTGACAAAAAAAGGAGACTGCTCTTTCTTTCCTGTTTCTCCAACACCGCTGATTCTTATGTGAGGGATTTTTTGGTGAAAGACACTTCCGGTGGCGTTAACTTTTTGTTTTCACATGGTAAGGGATTCCCCGACGCCTTGTTCACTTACTGGAGGGGGATCCGGAGAGACCCGGAAGGATACATGAATGCCGTTCATACGGGTCAACAGATAACTGAGTTTTGGTATGCACACGAAAAAAACCTGACAGCCGATATTATTAATAAGAATAGAAAAATAAGGAACGGATTATTTAAAAAAATGAATGAAGAAGAAGCCAGGGAATGGTTAAAACTACTATAAACGTTCATCAATAAAAGCATGCGCCATGAATCTTTCATACCACCAAACGCGAAAACAGGAATTAAAAAAGCCTACACTCGATAAAGCCGACATGCAGGGATTAATTGTCAGAGGGTACAAAACCCTGACTGCTGCAACGTTTATATTATTGAAAATAACAAATAAGGTTGCTGCCAGAAAATACATCCGTTATCTCGCAGAGAACTATATAACAACCGGTGAAAAACCGAACGGGCGCGATAACAGGCATAACAACGACCCCGAAAAAGCAGTGAATATCGCATTTACCAACACGGGCATAGCGAGCCTCGCAAACGAAAATATCCTTGAATCTTTTTCCAGAGAATTTAAAGAAGGTATGAGCTTTAGTAATGGGAATGAGGGTGCGCATGAAGCAGCAGAAAGAACAATGATGTTAGGCGATCTGGGCTTGAACCATCCGGACCGCTGGCATTGGGGCAGCCAGGAAAAACCCGTTGATTGCGTACTGATGGTATACGCAAAAAATAAAAAAGCGCTTAACGATCTGATCAAAGAGGTGTTTACTGATCAACAACAGGGTGTAGAAATTGTGTATGTAGCGGGCACCTACGAGTACAACCCCCGGAATACAAAGGAACACTTTGGATTTATGGATGGCATTTCTCAACCCATTATAAAAGGTTTAAGTAAGGAAAACATGGTAGCCGATAAACAAACCCTCATAAATCCCGGTGAATTTATTTTAGGCTATCGCAACGAATACAAACATTTCTCCCCCAGTCCATGTATAGAGGACAAAAAAGACATTTCAGGATTGGAACCTCACCGCGTGTTCTCTGATCAAAAAGACCTTGGACGGAACGGCACCTATCTCGTGTTCAGACAAATAGAACAACATGTTGAAAAGTTCTGGGATCATTTGTATAAACATTCAAAAGAAGCGGCCGCCAGCAGAACTGAAATGGCAGTTAAGCTTGGCGCCAAAATGATCGGGCGCTGGCCCGACGGCCGGCCACTGGTGCAGGCGCCTTCTGCAGCCTGCCCGGTGAGCGACCCTACATTAAATAATTTCAACTATGCAGAAACAGATAAATACGGTGTGCAGTGCCCGTTAGGTGCACATATACGGCGGACAAATCCCCGCGACCACGTACATGCCGGACGCGGAATAGAAGATTCACTGGAAATGTCAAAAAAACATCGTATGCTTCGCCGGGGCCGTATTTATGGAGAACCGCTTGATAAAGATTTTGATATCGATAACATGATCCACTGCAAGCAAGTAATACAACAAAACGGCAGCAATACAGCAACGACACCAGTAACGACCAATGCCTTTAAAGAAAATGAAAATGCGGTACGGGGGCTTCATTTTATCTGCCTGGTATCAGACATTGCACGCCAATTTGAATTTGTGCAGAATGTTTGGGCCAACACATCTACGTTCGGCGGTTTGTGCAATGAGGTAGATCCGGTTATATCTCCCCGCCCTACCAAAGATCAACCACACTGTCACGAATTCACCACGCCGCAGGAAATTATAAGGAACAGGTATTTAAATGTACCGGAGTTTACCACCGTGGTTGGCGGCGCTTATTTCTTTATGCCCGGCATCAAAGCGCTTAAGTTTATAGTAACACATGAAGCTGATTCCTTTATGAAACCAACATCACAGCATATGATTCCTGAAGAAATGACAAGCGGATGCCCCATGGCCAACATAAACGAAGTCAGTCATAAAGTGATCGTTTATTTAAGGGGTATCCTGAAAAAAAAGTATGATAACAAAATGCCTAAAAGAGTCTTTCATACAAAAACCATTGGCCTCGTAAAAGCAACGGTACAGGTAGCAAACAATCTACCACCTGAATTACAGATCGGATTATTTAAAGAACCAAAAACGTATGACGCCTGGATACGTTTTACCAATGGCTCGTCTGGTATTTCACCTGATAAGAACAGCGGAATACGCGGAATGGCCATCAAAGTGTTGAATGTACCCGGTTCATCATCCACTGACAATTACAATGAAGCGCCAACGCAGGACATTGTATTAAGTACCAGCCCCATTTTTGCACCTGGTACAGGAGCCTTGCAGCTACATGCGGTAAAGCTGGTACTGGGTACATGGTATGAAAAAGCGGTTAGCGGTGTAAAGCTCCTGTTCTCATGTTTCCGCGGCGCCAGCGCTTTTATTCGTTCTTTTGTTATAACGCCTAACGTTCTTGAAGAATTGTATTATTCCGGCACACCGTATTTGTTTGGTGAAAAGAACGCAATAAAATGGCATGCCAAACCACTCAAGACCATTACGAATACTATGCCCGGCAAACACGACAAAAATTTCTTACGAAAGAGATTGATCAAAGACCTGGGAAAACATTCGAAAGAAGACATAGCTTTCGCCCTGTTTGTTCAGTTCCAGACAAATAAGATAACAGAACCAATAGACGACGCTACTATACCCTGGAAAACACCTTTTTACCAGGTAGCAACAATCACTGTACCCAAACAGGAAATTGATACGGATGAAATAAAGGAAATGGATGAAACGATCAGTTTTTGCCCCGGCAATGCTATGCCGGAGCATGCGCCGCTGGGCAGTGTTAATATGGTAAGAAAAAAAGTATACGAACAACTGGCTAAAGAAAGAAAACAACATCTACAATCAAAACATATCAACTTCCAAAAAATAGGTTAGTGTCATGTAATATCGGCGTATGCGTATTATTGTTCGCTTATTTATCTGTTTCGTTTTAATAGTGCACTACATACCAGGCATTGCACAGGTAATAGATGCCGGGATATGCGACAGCGCCACACATTTTCCCATAACACCTAACACCTGTTTTTTACGTACAACAGTACCCATATCTATTGACTCTGTAATAAAGTCAAAGGGAAATTTTATTAAAGCAGCCAATAAGCCGGTGTTGGAATTCCGGTACGACCCTTACTATTACTGGTTCAGGATTATAGTAAGAAACAGAGAACGGCGCCCTCAACAACTGATGTTATTGATGGCGCCGTTCGGCTTACTTGAAGGTTGCCTGTTTCAAAAAAAAGAGGGCGGCTGGTCGCCGGTGGCGCAAACCGGTTTAAAGTACCGGTTTGAAGACCGTTCATATCAATTCACCCATCACGTATTTCCATTTATTGCTCCACCTAACAGTACCGATACGCTGTATCTCAGTATTGATGCCAGCAACATATATAAGTATTTCGGCTTCGCCCTTTTAAAACCGAAGGCCTTGAAGATGTTTGAGAATAAGATCTATTTCGTGTTCGGAATAATTGTAGGATTACTGACCTTATTTTTTGTATTAAACATTTCCTTGTTTTTTTCATTAAAGGAAAAATTGCATTTGTGGTACGCTTTGTATATTTTTCTGCTATTCCTGATAGTGATGAAAAACGATCTGCTGGACCAGCAGTTTCTTTGGCTTGATTCTGAAAAAGCATTTCGCTTAACGCCTTATATGACCATTGGGGCATTGGCAATAGCACTGCTGATGCACGTTGCCCAACAGTTTTTAAAGCCGGTGCTTAATCGTAATAAACGGTTGTACCGCTTTTCAACAATTTTAAAAATAACAGTGGTAGTAGGTGCCGTTGTGCATGCTTTTGTACTTTTTATGGTCACCGACTACCGTATTCAATCTATTGTGTTCAGCGGAGCAAGGATCAGCACGTTGCTGACCATTTGCTTTATTATTATAGACTGTATTTATTGCATCAGAAAAGGGCTGAAGAGCGCCTGGTTCATTCTCACCGGTTCATTTGTGTTTATGTTAGGATCTGTTCAACGTTTGTTTTACCCCAGCACTTTGTCATTTTTATTTCCGCCCACTACGTTTCATATAGGCATCATGACAGAGACCTTTATTATCACTACGGCCCTCATTTACCGTTTTTGGTCAGAAAGAGAACGGCAAAGAGAAAGAGAGACGCAGATCCAGATCCAGACCCTGCATGATATTTCGGGCGAAATTCACGACAATGTTGGACAAACCCTCGCACTGGCCAACCTTCACCTGCGAACAATCAACGTAAAAGATGAAGCGGCCTTATTGATGAAAGTAGAAGAAGCCAGTAAACTGGTGAGTAAGACGATCGTTGATCTGCGTGGGTTATCGAGGGTTATGAAAAATGATCCGGAACACAGTGGGCAGATAGCAGATAACATTAAAGCCGTTTTTAACGCAGTGGAGAAGACCGGGGTGTTGAAAGTTGTTTTTCATATGGAAGGCGAAGTGCTGGAGATGGAAAACACAAAACAGGCGATCATCGTCCGCATTATGCAGGAGATTACACAGAATATAATAAAACATGCCCGCGCAACAGTGATTACCGTAGCCTTAACGTTCAAACCCAACATGCTCTCCTTAAAAATACGGGATAATGGAATAGGCTTTGATCTGTCATCAGCCAACCCCGATAGCAATGGGCTGAAAAATATTACCAACCGTTGTTTGCTGCTGGGCGCCACCTGCTACATTGATACCGGCATTGGAAAGGGAACGGAGATTACAATTAATATACCGGTGAAGTAAAAGCAGAAAAAAAGCGCCGCTGGCATGTATTAACAAGCAGCGGCGCCAAATTTTCAATATTTTATTTATCAATTCCCTTTAATACTCAGTTTGGGAAGTAGTATTATTAGGTAATAAGTACCAGTCGACATACGGACCATCTATCCATTTATTGTCATTCCAATGATTGCCATCTGATTTATAGTCCGGAATGGCCCAGCTGGTGTTTCGATACACCGCACCGGAATAATCTTTATCATCGCCAGAATTCCATTTCCAGCGATTGCCGGTTACAGTCATATTGGTAACGGGTACGGCCAGTGGTGCATGCAAGGCAATACCATAGTCATGAAGGATAAAATAGTTGTTGTTTACTGTAACATGATCATAACCATCAAAACCCTTCTGATCTCCGTCTGAATACATAGCCACCATTCCCGAAAAAGCGCCTTCATGTGTGTAGGGCCCGTTGAACTCTATATGATTACGTGAGAAGTTCAGATACCGCTGACCGCCCCAGGTTTGAATAGCATCTATATGATCATCAGTTCCTGGTGCAGCGGGGTCGGGTGTTATCCAGCATTCAGTAACAGTTACATTGTCTGAGTAAACATTCTCTAACCCGCTATGCGGAAAATAGCAACGATGTACAATTGCAGCCGCGGGCTGCATATCCCATCTACGGCCACCGGTATTAAAAGCTGTCAATTCACAATACAACGCAGCTACGCCGCCGCCATTACGAACCGGGTGGTTTGCCAACAGGCTTCCTTTAGAGCCACGCAACACAAGCCAGCCTGAGCTGACCGTAATTTCAGAACTTACGTTTGCGCCCTGCAATACTACGGTTCCTGCCGGAAAAGTAAAACCATCAATTGTTTCTCCGCCAGCACCTACGGTACGAGCCAGGCTACCCCAGCCACTCAATGCAGTGCCGTTGAAAGTGCCGCCTGGTACGGTAGTAAACGTGCTGATCGAAATACCTGCAGGGCCTACCATCGAAGTTGTAAGCTGTGTACCATGTGTAATACTTGGGGCGGTACCCGTGGTAGTAATGTTAACTGTGTTGCTTGCAGCAGAGCGATTACCAAATGCGTCTTTTGCAATTACATAAAAACTATAGGCTGTTCCTGCATTCAAACCGTTAACGGCATCCGTTGTGGTTGTTACCGTGCGAAGTAACGTTCCGTTACGATATACTTCATACCCTGTTACGCCTACATTATCTGTAGATGCTGACCAGCTAAGGGATACACTGCTGTTGGTTATACTGGATGCAGTAAGGTTAGCGGGAGCAGTTGGTGCAGTTGGATCATCTTCCCCCTGAACAAACTCAATGTCGCGGTAATAATTGGTATTGTTATAGGAAAGATTCGGAAAACTGCCGGATTGGTAAACATAAACACCGTTACTACCGGCGATGCTGCTTAACAGACCGTTGGTGATGGCAGTAGCCAGCTCATTGGATGTTGCCGCATATTTGCTCACGGCATTTACAGAAACAACATAGGTAGTTCCTGCGTTTATGTGATAAGGGGTATCGAGCGCCACGGTTTGCCATCCCGTATCGGTTTCTGCGGAAAAAACGACCGCTTTCAGCAGACTGCCACCTGCCGACCATAAGCGTCCCGTGTGGGTACCCGTTTCTCCGGCTACTTTATAATACCTGAATTTGGTGATGGCGCCGGAAGCAGACGATTTGAATTTCATCCCCAGTTCTACCGGATTATCTGAGGTGGCCTGTGCTGGCCGTTGCGTGGTGAATACAGACCAGGGACCAGCAGCAAGCGCATTTTTATCTTTGCCGGTGGCGGTGGTTGCATCAAGATCTCTTTTACAGGCGTTCAATAAGGATGCGATAAATACAATAAGAATAAAGGTGTTGCTAAAAAATTTAAGGTTTTTCTTCATAAAGTAAGATTATTAAACCTACGTTAGCAACAACTGTACCTAAAACACATTATGTAGAACATTTAAACGAATCATATTTTTACATTATATGTGTAACCGAAAATAGTCTCCCAGATCATAATATCGCTAACAGAAAGAGGGTGTTCCGCACAAATGTGGAACACCCTCTGGTTGCATGAAGCGGTCTGTTCTGGTCCGCTTCGTTCTCTATTATCCCGCTTTAAAATTATTTTTAATAACAGCGCACCTGATCAACAAGTGTAATGGCACACTATTAATTCAACATCGTTTTTAGTTTCGCTTCATTCACGATCGTTATGTATCCTTCGCTTATTTCAATCAGTTTTTCCTGCCTGAACTCGCCCAGGGTCCTGATCAATGATTCTGTAGCTGTTCCGGCAATAGCAGCCAGGTTATCGCGACTGATCTTTATTGCGTCTTTATATTTCCTGCTTAACAATATCAATGCTTCCGCCACTTTTTTCCGGAGTGAGTTATAGGCTAACCCTAACAGTAACTGTTCTTTTTCGGTAATATCTTTGGCCAACAGTGTAATAAATTTCCGCGCTATTTGCCAGTCCGATTCCATCAATAACTCAAATTCATCTTTGGGAATAACTGCCAGCTCAGCATATTCAACAGCTACTGCCACATCTTTGTATACCGTTTCTTCAAGCAAAGCCACATACCCCAGGTATTCTCCCTCTCCGTATATACCGGTGA
>DASUVL010000119.1:0-9454 GCA_036379015.1 Niastella sp. | reverse complement strand
AAGGTGATGCTCTACCAACTGAGCTACTTCCGCGTATTTCCGTTATCTAAGTTATATAAAAAACAAATTCAACGGGTGTCCCTTTTATGCTTTATTCAGTATTTGATATGCATCATGCATTACCACAGGGGCTTACCCTGATAGTAATCCAGGATCTTTGTCCGTAGCACATAATCATAACGGGCAATGATGAGGTTTACATTAGCGCGATCGAGGTTGTTTTTGGCAATGAGATAGTCTACTGAAGTAGAAGCGCCGGCATTGAAGCGCACTTCGGCTGCGCGGAAGGATTCGGCATAGGCCGCCACCTGTTCAACCAGTGCCTGGTATTTTTTCTCCGCTGCCGTCATATTAAAATGATCCCTTTCAATAGATTGTTTTAACTGTATTTGACGGGTTTTGGCCGTAAAATCGGCACTCTTGAGGTCGATTTTGGCAAGGGCTACCTGGTTGCGGTACCGGAAATTATTAAAGATGGGAATGCTGATGCCGATGCCCACATTTGTGCGATAGAAATTGCGCAGCTGGTCATAGTAAGCAATTTTAGGGTTGGTTGAATCGCCGCTGCTGGCAGTGCTTGAATAGGGCGTATAGAAACCGGCGCCTAATCCAACAGAAGGGTACAGGTTACCCCGCGCTGCCTGTACGGCTTTCTGTGCACTTTTGGCGCGCAGGTCGGCCGCTTTGATGATGGCCAGTTGTTGGTAGGCAATATTGAAAATACTATCGGGTGTAGTGGTGTAATTTATCTCTACCTGGTCGGCCCGTAATCTTTCTACCTCAAGGTCCTTGTTGTATGGAACATTCATGTACTGTGCCAGTAATAAGCGGGCCCCATCGAGGTTGTTCTGACTATTTATGATGGTCAGTTTGTTATCGGCCAGTAGTCCTTTCATATCAGAAAGGTCAGAGGGTTTTATAGCGCCTTCTTTGTTCATGAGCTCCAGCCTTTCTACCTGTTTTTGAGTAACCTCCGCCTGTTTCAAGGCCTGCTGCATCAGATCGGTATTGGTAAGAATTTGCAGATAGGCCAGTATCACATTCAGCATCAGCTGATCTTTATTTGTCTGCAGTTCCATTTTATTGGCTTCGTATGCATACTGCGAGCTTTTTAAGGTATTCAATAACCGCAACCCGTTGAACAGGGTTACACTGGCCGACAGGGAATAGCTGCCGGTGGTGTTTTGCTGGTTCACATAGCTGTTAGTACTGGGGTCAACACTACGGCCCTGGTTAAGCTGGTGGTTTATATCACCGCTAATATTGGGTAACAGGTTGGCTTTTGATTGACGCCAGTTAACCCCCGCCCGTTCCATATCCAGATCGCTTTGCTTTACATCGAGGTTATTTTCAATAGCCGTTTGCACACATGCCTGCAACGATAATGGACGGCCGGTTATACTTTGCGACCGGCCATCCATATACATGATCATGGCTATACTACTTATTATGAATACTTGTCTTAACATTATTGCTTCTGTTCTTGTGTTCTTGGTTGTTTTATTTGTCGTGAAACGGTCCGCCCGCTGGCGGATGAAACGACAGACGAGAGGCGTTTTGCCTTTTTGCCTTTCCATTATCACATTAGCATATTATCACATTAGCCTTACTTCTCCACCCTTCCATCCAGCAGATTGATAATATGAGTACCATAGGCTGCATTCTTTTCCGAATGGGTCACCTGTATAATGGTTACGCCTTCTTTATTCAATTGTTTGAACAGGTCCATGATCTCTTCGCCCTGTTTTGAATTTAGGTTACCGGTAGGTTCATCGGCCAGTAATACTTTTGGTTTGGCAATCAGCGCACGGGCAATACCAACCAGTTGCTGTTGTCCGCCCGATAACTGGGTAGGGAAGAGGTCTTTTTTACCTACGATATTAAACCGGTCGATCATATCTGCTACCATGGCTTTACGTTCCCCTGATTTGATGTTCTGATAGATCAGTGGTGTTTCAATATTTTCATATACCGTCAGTTCATCAATGAGGTGATACGCCTGAAAAACAAAACCTATATGTTGTTTATATATTTGCGACCGTTGTTTTTCCTTCATGGTATGCACTGCCTGATCCATAAAATTATATTCCCCTTCAGAGGCATCGTCGAGCATGCCCAGAATGTGCAGCAAGGTCGATTTGCCCGAACCGGAAGGCCCCATGATGGAAATAAATTCTCCTTCTTTGATCGTTAGATTAATGTCTTTTAAAATGAATGTTGGTTTACCGCCTATCTGGTACCATTTTGAAATGTGCTTCAGTTCGATCATATTATTAGTTCTTAGATGTTAGTTTTTACTTGTATTATTTCTTCCATTACCACATCAGCAAATTAAATTATCACATTAGCTTTAGCACATAATCACATTACCTTGCCAGTTTATAGATGCATGATTTGCAAGATACTATAAGGGATTTGTATCCGGCTAAGTTCGTTTCCGATACAGGCAGTGTACGGTTTTGATACAGTGAAAAAGGCAACGAGGCAACAAGGCAGCGAGGCAAATCAGGAACTGGCTACTGTCTTTTGTATTTCATTAGCATATTAGCAAATTATCACATTAGCTTATTCTGTCCTTAGGCTCTTCACCGGGTTCATGATGGCTGCTTTTATCGTTTGGAAACTTACTGTAACAATGGCGATGCCGGCGGCCAGTACACCGGCCATAATGAATACCCACCAGCTGATGTTGGTACGATAGGCAAAGTCCTGCAGCCAGGTATGCATTGCCCACCACGCCAATGGAAATGCAATTACAGCAGCAATGATCACCAGTTTTAGAAAATCTTTTGATAGCATGGCGGTAATATTACTTACGGTTGCCCCCAATACTTTTCGAATCCCGATCTCTTTGGTCCGTTGTTCGGCTGCATAAGCTGCCAACCCGAATAAACCCAGACAGGCAATTAAAATGGCCAGGCCGGAAAATGCAATGGCTATAACGCCCATCCGTTGTTCTGTTCTGTATATGTTATTAAAATCCTCATCCATGAATGAATAATTAAATGGTTGGCCTGGCGCCATGGTCTTGTATTTTTTTTCTATCATGGTTACGAGGTTCGGAATATTGGTACTGCTTATTCGCAGCGCCGTATTGCCATGGTTCTCGTCCAGCATTAATGCCAGTGGCGTAACAGATTGCCGTAAGCTGCTAAAGTTAAAATCCTTTACTATGCCTATTATGTGCAGGGCTGAAATGTCGTTTTTGTTTGTAATGTCGCGCATGAAATACACCGTTTTTCCGAGGGGCTCGGTAAACCCCAGCAACCTGGCCCCGGCTTCGTTGATGATGATGCCGCTTGAATCGGTAGGGAATTGTTTAGAGAAATTTCTTCCGGTCACCAGTTCCATACCTAATGTGGGAATATATTGGTCGTCAACATCCCAGGTTTGCATGGATACCGCCCTTTTTTGATCAAGGGTAGGGTCGGCAAAAACCGGGTTGTCGTTCCGCCAGCCATTGGTGGGTAGATAGCCCGTCATAGTCACATTTTCAACCCCCGGTAATTTTACCACTTCCTCCCGGAATGCTTTTGCTTTATTACCGAGTGGGCCGGAATTATGAATAACCAATACCTGCTCACGATTAAAACCGGGTTTATGTGATTGAATAAAATGGAGTTGTTTATAGATCACTATGGTGGCAACGATGAGTATAATAGAAATGGCAAACTGGAACACGACCAGTCCACTGCGAAACCAGCTTGTTTTAAAACCTGCGGCCAGCTTGCCTTTTATAACCTGAATGGGTTTGAAAGAAGACAAATAAAAAGCCGGATAACTACCTGCCAGTAAACCGGTGATCAACACCATTGATAATAAAATGGGTAACAACAAGGGGTTTGAAAGAATTGGCAATTTGATGTCTTTGGCTGCCAGCTGATTGAAATAGGGTAGCATTGACCAGGCAAGCAACAGGCCAAGTATCAGGGCTATAAAACTGATCAATATAGATTCGGTCAGGAATTGTTTTACCAGGTTGGATTTTAATGAACCTAATACCTTGCGTACACCTACTTCCCTTGCCCGGTTGGCTGAACGGGCTGTTGACAGGTTCATGAAATTTACACAGGCGATCAGTAAAATAAAGAAAGCAATAGCTGAGAAAATATATACATACTGTATGCTGCTGTTGGCGCCTAGCTCTGCTACTTTATTGGAATGCAGGTGAATGCTGGTTAATGGTGTTAACAGGTGATGCTCGTAGTTGCCGCTTTTTTTAAGCTCGTCTATACTTGTTGACAACAACTGCATCAATTGCGGACCAGCATATTTTTCTACCAGGGCATCAAATTGCGCCTCCAGTTGTTTGGGATCGGCGCCATCTTTTAATACGATGTAGGTGTTGAAGTTGTGGCTTACCCAGTTGTTTCGCCGGCTTTCTTCCAGGGTAGACAGTGAGACAAAGATGTCAAAATTAAAATGCGACTGCGAGGGAATATCTTTTATAACCCCGGTGATCTTATAATTATCCCGGTTGTTAATAACAAAGTTTTTGCCAGCCACCTGCGTGGTATTGAAATATTTGCGGGCGGTTGTTTCTGTGATCACGATGCTGTTGGGTTCGCGCAGCGCTGTTTGCGGGTTGCCATCGATCATGGGTAAGGTGAATACATCAAAGAGGGTAGCATCTGCATAAATTACCCTGTTTTCCTGTACGTTCTCATTTCCTTTTTTTATCAGTAAACCGCCATTGTCACGAAAGCGGACATACTGCTCTACCTGCGGAAAATCTTTTTTCAGGGTAGGGCCCATCGGGTCAGCCGCTACCGCCAGAATGAAATGGTTGCCGCCAAATTTCATATCGCCATCTACCCGGTAAATGCGATGGGCTTTTTTATTATAACGGTCGTAGCTGAGCTCATCAAGCACAAACAGCATAATGAGCAGGCAGGTTGCCAGTCCAATAGCCAACCCGATTATATTGAGCGCCGAGAAGCCTTTGCTTTTCCAAAGGTTGCGTAAGGCGATTTTTAGATAATTTTTAAACATGGCTTTACAATTTACCGTGAATGGTCAATGGTGAATACAGCTAAAAGCTTCAAGCTTTTCGTCCTTTTTCATTTCTCTGTTTTTCATTCTTCATTTTTAATTTCACTGCCTTTTCATTATCACATTACTCGCTTCGCAACGCTTTCACCGGATTCGCCAGTGCAGCTCTTATGGCTTTGTACCCAACGGTTATCCATGCTATTAATACAGAGCCAACGATGGCCATCACAAAGAACCCGATGCTTAATGGAATGCGGTATACAAAATTGGCTAACCAACTATGCATCATATACCAGGCAATTGGTACTGCTATAAAAAATGATATGATAATAAGAATGGTGAACTCTTTGGAGAACAGTTGCAACAGGCTGGTAAGCGATGCGCCTAACACTTTTCGAATGCCCACTTCTTTTGTCTTTTGCACCGCCATAAAAGAAACCAGTCCGTATAAACCTAAACAGGAAATAAGAATGGCCAAACCGGCAAAGATCTTATACAACAGCGATAACTGTTCTTCCTGCTTATAAAACTTCGCAATGTTCTCATCGTAGAATGAGGGATCGAATGCATATTCCGGATACACCTGGTCCCATGTTTTTTCAATAACCTTTTTTGTTGTTACCAATTGATGGGTGCGAAATTTAATGGCCGTTCGGGAATAAACGTCATGTGATGTAGAAACGAGCAACGGCTTTATGTCTTCACGCAGGGAGTTTGTTTTGAAATCTTTCATTACCCCTACAATGGGATACCAGACCCCTCCACCCAGGCGTATGGTTTTACCAATAACGTCGTTAGCGTTTTGTACGCCCAGTTTTTTTACCAGGGTTTCATTGATCATCGCTTCCTGCATGGTATCACTTTCTTTCACCGGCCTGCCTGCTAATAACTGTATCCCAAATGTTTTTATGTAATCGGCATCGGCGTATTTCAATGAAAGCTGGTAGTCCTCATCTGGCCGATGGTCATATGCAAAGTTTGTTGTCCAGCTATTTTCTGAAGAAGGCACATCGCTGCTAAAACTTACCGATTGTACGTCCGGGATCTGTAATAGTTGTTGTTTGAGTGCTTGCTGCTTTGACAGGAAGGCGCTATCGGCTTTTCCGCTTAATAGCAGGACCCCCTCTTTATTAAAACCCAGATCGGCTTTGCTGATGAAATTCATCTGGCTCACCGCTACGGCTGTTGCAATGATCAGTACCTGTGAAATGGTAAACTGCATCACTACCAGGCATCTTCGCAGGGAAACACCCTGTACACTGGCTGATATCATTTTGTTCTTTAATACCGTGATGGGATTAAATTTCGACATCACAAAAGATGGATACAAGCCTGCCAGCAAGGTTACCGCTATACCTATGCCGGCTACCACACCTATGGTTTGCGGAGTGAACAGCCGGAGCGATTCCTGAATAGAAGCAACGTGTTTTATGTAAGGAAGCACCAGGTAGGCAATACCTGATGCTACGATAACAGAGATACAAACGATTGCCGCGGTTTCACTCATGATCTGTGCAAACAACTGGCTGCGGTTGCTGCCCAGCACTTTTCGTATGCCTACTTCTCTTGACCGGTTTACAGACAAAGCAGTAGTAAGATTGATAAAGTTCACACAGGCCATTAATATGATAAACAGGCCAATGAGCGACAGGGTTAGTAAAGTGCTCTTGCTGGTAACATGATCGCCATTTATTTCAAATCGGCGGTCAAAGTGCATGTTGGTCAGTGGTTGCAGGAAATTTGTTTTGACCGATCGTTTATAAGAGTAATGCGTTTTGCTGAATTTTAATAATGCGTGGTTTACATTGGCTTCTTTTTCTGCTGGCGGTACCAGGGCAAAGATGTTAAAATTGCTTGACATGCTGTTCCAACTGTCATAAAAACCATACAGGTCTTTATGTTTTTTCACAGTTTCGAAAGAAACCAGTACAGAAAGTGGAAGATCGGTATTAGCTGGTACGTTCTTTAAAATACCATTCACTTGTAAAGGAATGGCGTTATCAAGTATCACTGTTTTTCCCATGGCCTGCTGCCAGTTTCCAAAATATTTGACAGCGGTTTTTTCATCCAGTACCACATGGTTGGGGGCATTTAACGCTGATGGGCCACCGGCAAGCCAGCTATAATGGAAGATGTTGAATAACTGTGGTTCGAAAAAGTAAATGCCTTTTTCTTCAATAAACTTTTTGCCAGGTCCATTATTTTCTACGGGAACTGTGATCTGGTTGCCATACATTCCATGCAAGGCGCCAAATTTGATCTGTGGCAATTCGGCCCTCAATGCATCCAGCGCAGGGATCGGGATGCCTGAATTATAAGTAAGTTCTTTTTTAAATTTTTCCTGTGTAACTACCCGGTAAATATTTTTATAATTGGGTTGAAAAGTATCGTAGCTCAGTTCATACTGTACCACAATATACAACACCAGGCTGGCTGCAATGCCTATCGACAGGCCTGTAATATTGATCAGCGAAAAGGCCTTGTTACGAACCAGACTTCGCCAGGCGGTCTTTAAATAGTTTTTAAGCATAACTTAAGATTTACCCGTGAATGGTGAATGATTCTCACTTCTTCATTTCTTATTCTTCATTTTTCATTTCTCATTTCCGTGCCTTTCCATTATCACATCATCAAATTATCACATTATTCCGTCCTTAGCGATTTCACCGGGTTCGCCACCGCTGCCCGGAAGGCCTGGAAGCTGATGGTAATAACGGCGATCAACACAGCCAGTATACCAGCTGTAGCGAATATCCACCAGCTGATACTGGTGCGGTACGCGAAATCAGCCAGCCACTTATGCATAAAATACCAGGCAACCGGTGCGGCAATAAAGAATGAGATGATCACCAGTTTTAAAAATTCTCTTGATAACAGGTTGATGATGTGGGATACCGATGCGCCCATCACTTTGCGGATGCCTATTTCACGGGTACGTTGCATGGTGCTGTACGATGCCAGTCCCAATAATCCCAAACACGAAATAAAGATGGCCAGGATGGCAAAGTTCAGGAACAATTTGCCAAAACGCTCTTCACTGCGGTATTGCCGGTCGAAGAATTCATCCATAAAATAATAACTGAATGGCCGGTTAGGAATAACAGATTTATATTTCTTTTCAATGGCGGCAATGGTGTTGGGTAGTTTAGCGGAGCTGACCTTTACAGATAACAGATCATTACGGTCCCATGCCATGCGCATCGTTAACGGTTTAATGGGTTGTTGCAACGATTGAAAATGAAAGTCTTTGATCACGCCTATGATCTTTCCTTCGCGCCCCCATTGTTTAAAGCGTTTGCCAATAGCTTGTTCGGGTGAAGGGTAACCAAGGGTCTTTGCGGCAGCTTCGTTAAGTATCATCGCTTGATTGGAATCTGTTTTATAATCCCGGGAAAAGGACCTTCCTGCCGCCATTTGTATTTTGTAAAGGGGGATATAATCGAAGTCTATAAAATACGCATCGAAATTGGCGATCTGCAGATCGCCTTTTAGATTCTCTACTTCCGAATATGCGCCCGGGTTACCGCTGCCCGGTACGCTTCCTGATAAACAGGTGGATTGCACATTGGGTAAATCCGTGATAGACTGTTGTAAAGTTATAATGGCCTTATCGTGATTGGTATCTATCACCATCACATGATCTTTGTTGAAACCCAGGTTTTGGTTGCGCATATAGCTCATTTGCGAATACACAATGATGGTTCCTATGATCAGTGCAATAGAGATAGCAAATTGTGAAATAACCAGGCTCTTGCGTAAAACGCCCCCTTTGGCGCCTGTTGCAAACCGGCCTTTTAACACTTCTATCGGTTTAAAAGCTGATAATACAAATGCCGGGTATATACCTGCCAATAATCCAATGGCAATAGCAGCTCCCAAAACCAGTAAAAGCAGCTGGCTATTTTCGAATATGCCCTGGCTGATGGTTTTGCCTGCCAGTTCATTGAATGAGGGGAGCAGCAAGGCCGACAAGGCAAGTGTTAACAGGAAGGCGATAAAACAGATAATGACTGATTCGCCAATAAACTGCCGTGCCAACTGTGATTTCACCGCACCGGCTACTTTACGGATGCCCACTTCTTTGGCCCGTTCCGTAGCCCTGGCTGTAGTTAAATTGATAAAATTAATACAGGCAATGATCAGAATAAACAGCGCGATGACAGAGAAAATATATACGTTCTTTATGTTGCCGTTTTTTGAACCATCGCGGGTTGAATACAGGTAATCGTCTTTTAATGCATTTAATAAAAGGGTAGGGTACATTTGGCTTTCCTTCATTTCCTTACCATTCCATTTTTCAAGAAAGGCAGGAAACTTCTTTTGCAGGGCCATGGCATTGGCGCCGTTTTTCAGCAACAGGTAAGCCCCCGGGCCGTAGTTACCCCATTGGTCGTCGAGCCCTTTGGCCCATTTTTCAGTGATCGTACTCATCGATACGATCACATCACCTTTTACCTGCGTG
>DASUVL010000118.1:0-2230 GCA_036379015.1 Niastella sp. | reverse complement strand
ATGTGCCTTTCTGGAGCTATTTCTGCCAGATCTCTGATTCTACAACGTCCTATGGATCTTATTCAGGGGCTGTACCTAACGAAAAAATTACCTGGGGTAAATTAGATATCAATACGCCAAAATATATTGTTGAAAGTGATGCTACCATCGTAGCGCCGCTCATTTTTGCCTACGTATTAGGCTGGTAAAAATTAATTGATTGTTCTTATTAAAAAAGCCTCTCCATGTAATTGGAGAGGCTTTTTTAATATATTAGTCTGAGGTATGAAGTAGGAGGTATGAAGTTGGAAATACGAAATACAGGGGCTTCTTACTTCCTTCTTCTTACTTCTGCTTTTATACGCAGGCTATTTTATTAACCCTCGTTTGGTGGCGTCCACCTTCAAAAGGCGTAGTTATAAAAATTTCGATCATTTGTTTGGCATCTTCCAGGGATACAAAACGGGCAGGGATACAAATGACGTTGGCATCATTATGCTGACGTATTAACCTGGCTACTTCTATTTCAAAAGACAAACCGGCGCGTATGCCCTGGTGTTTGTTGGCGGTAATACAAACGCCATTGGCGCTCCCGCAGAGCAAAATACCAAATGCAGCTTCCCCTTTTTCTACTGAATTGGCAACCGGGTGCGCATAATCAGGATAGTCTACCGACTTGTTTTCATCGACGCCTTTGTCGCTTATTGTATATCCTTTTCCGGTTAGCCATTTTACAAGAGCCATTTTATAATCATATCCGGCATGGTCGCTACCAATAACAATTGGCTTTGAAAATTCGAACATATATTGATTAGTTGACAGGTTGATAAGTTGAAAAGCTGACAGGTTAACTTGTTAACTGGTTAACCCGTCAACTGAATTTTTTATTGCCAGTTATCCTGTTCTGCCTGATCTCTTTTATAAACGCGTCTGGACACGATAACGCTTAATTCATACAAAAATACCAGCGGCAAAAATACGATCATCTGGCTGGTCCAGTCGGCTGATGGGGTAATAATGGCCGCCACCACCAGGATCACCACATAGGCATATTTGCGATAGGTGGAAAGGAACTGGGGTGTAATTAACCCGATCTTGGTTAACACAAACGATAGTATCGGCATCTCGAAGGCAATACCGCAACCTAAAATAATGTTCACCAGGTTATCTATATAGTCGCCTAACGCTGGCTTATACTCATACATTCCGGCAGAGCCCAGGTTGAAATTGGCTAAAAAATTAAAGGTAAAAGGCCCCAGCACAAAATACCCAAAGGCCGCTCCTAAAAAGAAGAAAATTGAAACAAAGAAGATGGCATTGCGGGAATATTTTAACTCCTTGGGGGATAAAGCCGGTTTAATAAATTTCCAGAATTCCCAGAATATGAAAGGAAAGGCAGCTATAAAGCCTCCAATGATGCCAATTTGTATAGCCGACATAAATGGGCCGCTAACCGTGTTGCCCAATAGTTTATAACCGGGTGGTATGGGGGGCATACACAGGGCATCGCCAATATGCAGCGTATGGCTTAGGTTACACAGTAACCGGTACGAAACGAAGTTATTACGTACCGGGCCCATGACAACATTATCAAATACCCAATCGATATTAATAAAAATAACAATTGATGCAACTAAGATGGCCAGCACAGATCGCATAATGTGCCAGCGTAGTTCCTCAAGATGATCTATAAAGGTCATCTCGCTATCATTGCTCCTTCTTTCAAAAAAGGTTAACGCCATAGGATCACCATAAAGTCTAAAAATATAAAAGCCGGGCAAATTTAAGGCTTATCAGGTTGGTATCAACATAAAGCTTGTTAAGGGCTGGAAATTGTGCGTCGACAGTAGACGGTTGGGAATGATTTACTTGCGAAATGTCAATTTGGAGCTGCAAACGGTTGGGGGTACTGGCACCAGGCGGCAGCGTTAACCGGCAAGGATCAACATGCAGTTCAATTTTGTACTTAATTATCGCAGGATCTTTAGCCGCACCATTTCAATTCGGGTATCGCTTACATTCAATACCTCGAATTCGTAATTGCCAATAATGATGCGTTCTTTTAAACGGGGTATGGTTTCGTGCTGGTGAATGATAAAGCCCGAGAGGGTTTCTGAATCGTTTTCAGGGAACTCGAGTTTGTACTTTTCAACCAGGTAATCCAGTTCAAGACGGCCTGATAAAATATACTCATCTTCTGAGATCATTTTCTCCTCAAACTCTTCTATATCATACTCATCTTTTATTTCGC
>DASUVL010000117.1:0-5609 GCA_036379015.1 Niastella sp. | reverse complement strand
CTATACTACGGATGAAGGGCTTTGCAGCAATTCCATATTAACCATTTTGGAAGATGCAGCGGGTAATTTATGGATGAGCACTTTTAATGGCATTGCCAAATTCGATCCCAAAAACAAAACATTCAAGAACTATTATAAAGGCGATGGATTACAAAGCAACCAGTTTAATTATCATGCTGCAATAAAATTACGGTCCGGCGAATTTGCTTTTGGCGGTATTAAGGGGTTTTCCTTGTTCCGCCCCGAAAGCATCATTGCAGCCAACGGCAATCCGGAAATTTTTTTAACGGATGTGAAGGTGGCCAATACTTCCGTTGAAAAGGACCCTTCGCTCGAGATCCAAACGAATTCCAATCATATTCAGCTCATCAGGATCCCTTATAATAAAGCCGTTCTTTCATTTGAGTTTGCTGCGCTGGAATATTCCGCACCGGATAAAATTCAATATGCTTATTACATGCAGGGTTCCGATAAAGACTGGATCTATTGCGGTAATACAAGAAAAGTAGTTTATAGCCATCTTTCCGAAGGCGCGTACACCTTCCGGGTAAAGAACACCAATGCCGAAGGTCAATGGAACCAGTCGGCCGTGCAGATCGAAATTATGGTGCTGCCGCCCTGGTACCGAACCTGGTGGGCATATTTGATCTATACCATGATGATTGGGGCAGCCGTTTATTTTTACCTGCAGTACCGTGCCAAACAAACCGGGCTGCAATACGAAGTAAAGATCGCGAGAGCGGAAACAGAAAGAGAACATGCCGAACGTGAAAAAGAAAGGATCCTGATTGAAAAAGAAAGAGAGATCAATGAAAAGAAAATTTCTTTCTTCACCAATATCTCTCATGAATTCAGAACACCACTAACATTAATTATTAATCCGGTTAAAGAGCTGTTGCAGAAAAATTCCAATGAACAAAAAGACAAGGGCGATCTGAACATTGTTTACCGCAATGCAAGACGAATGCTCAGTCTGGTTGACCAATTGCTTTTATTCAGAAAGGCGGAAAGTGGTTTAGACAAAATAAAGCCATCCAAACTCAACCTGCACGACCTAGCGTACGAAGTGTATCTATGTTTTATTCAACAGGCAAAAACGCAGCGCATCGACTATGTTTTTGATTGCGCAAATAATAATTTAGAGATCTATGCCGACCGGGAAAAGCTGGAGATCATTTTATATAACCTGCTTTCCAATGCATTGAAATACACAGCTGCTGAAGGCAGCATCAGGCTTACAATTGTAGAAGGAACAGAAGATGTTGCCATCAAAGTGCAGGACAATGGAGCAGGTATACCAGCTGAGACCGGGGAAAAGCTATTTGATAAATTTTATAAAGCTGAAAGAACGAAAACCAGTTCTAAGGCCGGTTTTGGCATTGGGCTCTTCCTGGTAAAACATTTTACCGAGTTGCACTACGGAACGGTTTCCTACGAAAGTGAGGAAGGGCAGGGGACAACTTTTATAATAAAGCTTCAAAAAGGTAAAGCGCATTTTGGTGCGGATGTTATTATTTCAGCAACAGAAGCTGCACCCCAATTGCTCGAAGTGCTGAAAGAAGAAGCTGAGATCGGGGAAAATAATGCAAACGAAGAGCCCTTAACGGAACTGGTTTCCGAAAAGCAATCTATTCTAATTATAGATGATGATGAATCCATCAGGCAATACCTTGTGCGCCTGTTTAAAGACACCTATATAATATATCAGGCAGAAAACGGCGAAGCTGGCCTCACTACGGCTCAAAAGTATTTTCCTGATCTGATTATCTCCGACATTCACATGAAGGAGATGAATGGGATCGAGCTTTGCAAGGCGGTTAAAGAAAACGAGCAGTTAAGCCATATCCCCGTCATCTTACTTACCGGTGCTACGTCCGATGAACTCAAGCTACAGGGAGTGGAAGGAGGGGCGGACGATTATATTGTAAAACCTTTCGACAGCAAACTACTGATTGCACGGGTTACCACGCTTTTGAAGAATCGCAATACCCTTCAAAAATATTTTTACAATGAAATAACTTTCAACAAAAACGATTTCAAGGTTTCTCCCGAATACAAAGAGTTTTTAGACAAATGCATTTCCATAGTTGAAAAGCATTTACGGGACAAGAACTTTAGTGTTCAAACTTTACTCAACGAAATGGGCATGAGCCATTCCAACCTCCTCCGTAAAGTAAAATTAGTCTCCGGCCAGCCGGTTAATATTTTTATCCGGTCCATCCGGCTCAGGAAGGCCGCCGAGCTTTTTATTAATACCGGCTACAGCATTAAAGAAACCGCCTACACCGTCGGCATAAGGGATATTAAATACTTCCGGGAACAATTCAACAAGCTTTTCGGCATGAACCCTTCTGATTATATAAAGAAGTACCGCCAGGTTCATGGAAAGCAATACACGGTTGACAAGGAATCCATCAATCCCGATAACTAAATGGATTTATCTGAACGAAGGATGATCGCAAATCGAAAGCATCATGGGGATTCTTCCCTATTTCACGTCTATTTGGCGTCTCCACCCCCCCTTTTGGGAGTTTACCCCCCTCCCGAATCTCCAAAAAAATTGGCTTTAGCTTGATAGCTTTACGGTATCAAATTATTAAGACCAGTTTTTCTACCGGTTTAAAACGATTGCATATGAACAGGAGCTTTACGCACAGGTTCAGGACGGCTGCATCCGGCTCCCCGTTTTATGTCCGACATTAAATCGATTAACTGAAAAAATTATAGACGGTTCCGATTGTTTGCCAAATGAAAAAAAAGATCTCCATACACGACATAGCCGCAGCGCTTAATCTTTCAGCTGCCACCATCTCTTTTGTATTGAATGGCAAGGCGGAAGAAAAGAAGATCAGTGAGGATGTTCGGAAAAAGGTATCAGATTATATAAAGGAGGTAGGCTATCAGCCAAACATGATAGCAAAAAGCTTACGAACAGGGAAAACCAATGTTATAGGAATGCTGGTAGAAGATATTTCCGATCCGTTCTTCTCCAGCATTTCCAGGGGAATTGAGACCATCGCCTATAATCATAAGTATAAGATCTTTTTTTCGAGCACTGAAAATGATACGGAGAAAACAAAAGCGCTGATAAAAGTCTTCAGAGAGCGACAGGTAGATGGATATATTATTGCACCACCTTCCGGCGTGGAAGCGGAAATAAGCGCGCTCATGGATGATAATGTACCGGTGATCCTGTTCGACCGCTATCTGCCGGCTCTTAACTCCAGTACAGTGATCATTGATAACTTTTCTGGCTCCTACCAGGCCGTAAAACATCTGCGGGAAAACGGCTTTTCAAACATTGCCTTCATAACACTGAACTCAGAGCAAACCCAGATGCAGGGCCGCCTGCAAGGGTATATCAAGGCAATTGAAGAAAGCGGGTGCCACCCGATCGTACAGAAACTTCCCTGCAACTTAAGTCATCATCTGAGCGCAGGAATGGTGCAGGAATTTATCAGACAGCATGACAAAGTAGATGCGATCATTTTTGCGACCAATTATTTAGCAATAAACGGACTACAAGCAATCAGAGATCTGGGATTGGTAATACCGGATGATATTGCGGTAATAGGTTTTGATGATAACACCCATTTTAATTTATTTACTCCTTCCATTACAGCAGTGGCACAACCCATAGAAGAAATTGCAGAAGAAGTAGTACGGCAATTGCTCAATGCTTTATCAGATGAAAGGGAGAGCAAAAAACGTAGAATGGTAATGTTGCCGGTTAAGTTAATTGTAAGAAATTCTTCTTTTCCCAAAGCGAAAAAGAAAATTGTTCACTCAGACCCATCAACTATGAAAAACAGTTAACCGATTAAGTAATCAACCAAAACTTCAATAATAACTGATAGGGTGAAAAGCTGTTTTTACCCTAACAGGGAATCTTTTTGCTTTTAAAAATTGCCATTATGAAAAGAAAACTAACTGCGGACAAAAAAACGCCGCCTACTACACTTTGGTACTCCTGGACAGTGTCCTTTAAACTTGCACGTGAATAGATCTCAGGTAGCCAGCCATTCTCCCTTATCACACACAGATAAACAATCATTCCAAAACGAAACTGCTATGCCTGGAAAATTTAACCTGCTAAAAAAAATACGGCAAGTTGCTTTGCCTGCCCTGTTATTTCTGTGCCTTGACCACACAGGCTTTTCACAGGAACAACAAATTATGGTTCGCGGAACGGTAAGTTCAGATTCGGCGAACCTCGAGAATGTTACGGTCACATTGAAGTCTGATCCCAAAAAGGCGACCCAAACCGATGTCAACGGTTTTTATTCAATCACTGTGCCTGCCAACGGTGTATTGATCTTTTCGAGCGTTGGATTTCAACAGCAGGAAGTAAAAGTGAATGGGCAGGTAATGATCAACATTAAGCTGAAAATTAAAGATAATGATCTTGATGATGTGATCGTGGTGGCTTTTGGCCGAAAGCAGCGCAAGGAGGCCGTTGTTGGTTCGGTATCCACCATTGAGCCCGATAAGCTGCGGATACCTGCGAGCAATCTTACCAATGCATTGGCGGGACAAGCTGCCGGGGTGATAGCCTATCAGCAGAACGGCCAGCCCGGTCTTGATAACTCCAATTTTTTCATCAGGGGTGTAACTACGTTCGGTTACCGGCAAAATCCCCTGATCCTTATTGACAACGTAGAGCTTACAATGAACGACCTAGCCCGTATGCAGGTAGAGGATATTGAAAGTTTTTCGATTTTGAAAGATGCCAGTGCAACGGCTTTATATGGTGCCCGGGGCGCCAATGGTGTAGTGTTGGTAACAACCAAGTCGGGCAAGGAAGGCAAGGCAAGGATCAATATCCGGTTAGACCAGTCTGTTTCTGAGCCCACGAAAAGCATTAAGCTGGCTGACCCCATTACCTATATGCGAATGTATAACGAAGCGATAATGACCCGGAATGAAAAGGCAATACCTTTTTACAGTGAGGACGATATTTATAACCGCCAGCAAACGCTTGAAAATGCACCGGGAAGCAATAAGTATGTTTATCCGGTGGTTGACTGGCTGGATGCAATGTTCAAGAAAAGAACCAACAACCAGCGGGCGACCATGAATGTGAACGGTGGTGGCAAGGTAGCAAGATATATGGTTTCTGCGTCCTATAGCAATGACAACGGGATCCTGAAGAAAAATCCCATGAACAACTTTAACAATAATGTCAACTTCAAGAACTATCAGCTACGCTCCAATGTGAATATTAACATTTCAAGCACCACAGAATTGATCGTTCGTTTATGGGGTAATTTCAATGATTACAGCGGACCCATAACCCAGGATGCTTCTTTTTCCACAGATCTGTACAATATGGCCATGCACACCAGCCCGGTGCTTTTCCCGGCTTATTATGAGCCTGATTCTGCCAACCTGAAGGCACAGCATATTTTGTTTGGGAATAACCCGGGAAATACGACCAGCGCCAGCAATGTGGGTTTTCAAAATCCTTATGCCGAAATGCTCAAAGGATATAAAAGATTTTCCGAATCGCGCATGTCAACAACCCTTGAATTGAATCAGAAATTGAATATGATCATACCGGGGTTAGTCTTCAGAGGATTTTTCACTACCAACCGGTACGCCTATTTCGC
>DASUVL010000116.1:0-5576 GCA_036379015.1 Niastella sp. | reverse complement strand
CCTGCAAATGAATGGTGCCGATCCGTATGATTTTGTTTTCTTTAATGGCGATATGTTCGATTATCAAACCAACGAACAACAGATCGTGGATCATATGCTGCAACCCTGTATCAGCAGTTTTGCCAGTGAAAAGCCTTTTATGTATGTGCGGGGAAATCATGAAACCAGGGGAAAATACAGCCGCGATCTGCACCATTATTTTTGCAATCCGCAAGGTAACCAGTATTATAGTTTTACCTGGGGGCCGGTACATTTCACGGTGCTGGATACCGGTGAAGATAAAACAGATGATACGCCGGTATATGGTGGTATTGTTGATTTTGACGCCTACCGGCGGGAGCAGCAGCAATGGCTGGAGGAAGTGATGGAGAGCCGTGCGTGTAAAAAGGCCCGGTTCAAAGTAGTGCTGATGCATATTCCTCCTTTTTATTCGGGTGACTGGCATGGTACCATGCATTGCCGGGAGTTGTTCAATCCTGTTTTTAATAAGTACCGGATCGATATGTGTATCAGCGGGCATACGCACAAATATGGTGTTCACCCGCCGGTAAAGGAACAACATCATTATCCAGTAATTATTGGTGGGGGGCCGAAGGAAGGGCAGCGAACGCTCATTAAACTACAAGCGGATGCCAGTAACCTGCGTTTAACTATGCTCGATGATAGCGGTAAAGAAGTAGGAAATTATCTGGTTGCGAAATAATTGAAAAATGAAGTAAGAAGTAGGAGGTAGGAAGTACGAAGCTCATGAATGTTTTCCCTCTTACTTCCTACTTCTTACCTCCTACCTCATATTGTTACGGCCTTTAAGGTCCCACATTATTAGAATTTCGGACACAACATTTTATACTCACTGCTGTTATCGTGATGCAGGAATCCAATGTAGCAGAGTGACAGTTCAAATCCGCCGCGACCCATGCTAACCGTTTTCAACGGCGATACGTTTACGTCATAACTTAGTGCCGTCGAAAGGTTGCCCCATTCAATCTTCAGTACCGGCACCAATGCATCTTTCCATCGTAAGAACAAACCTCCACTCAAAGTATAGGTAGGGTTGTTGTCTAAATCGGTTCCTAGCTTATAGGAGTATAAAGCGCCCCCGATGGTTTCTGTATAATTGCCCTGTACCGAATGATCGGCCTGCAGGGTTACGGCTGAAAGATCATCGAGGCTCCACTTAACACCCACCGAAACCACGTACTTGGCATTCAGCTCTATGCTTCTATTGCGATAAAAAGAATTTTTCGGGCGGTTCAAATGATGGTAGGCGCCACCGATGAACAAACTGTTTGCCTGTTCGGGGCCAAATGTAGTGTTGAAACTCATGCCCACACTGGCGTCCCAGGTTGTGTAATTCGGCGTTAGAAATGTTTCCCCGGTTGGCAATGTACCATCGTAGCCACCGCCGTTGTATTGATTATCGGTGGTGATCTTGGTTATGTCAATGCTTTTACGGATCAGTCCACCCATGAAGCCCAGCGACAGGTACATGGTTTTTTCATTACTCAACGATTTATGATAGTTGAGTGCAGGAAGAATATGCGTGGTAGTTAAGCCCACTGTGCCTGCTTTATCAAATACGGCCTGCAAGCCGGTTGTTATAAAGTCGTTGCCAACACCTACGGGCATTTTATATTCTGCGTTCAATGAACCTGTTCTGTACGCATTGGTAATACTGTTCCATTGATCGCGGTACACACCCTGAATGCGATAGTCACCGGTGTAAATACCGGCAAGCGACGGATTGCGTAACAGGGGGGCTTCAAAGAATTGCGAAAAATGAATATCCTGTCCTTTTGCGTTCAGCAAGGAAAGCAACAATATAAAACCGGCAGAGAATCGTTTATAGCTATGGCCGGAAATCATGGTTGGGTTTTTTTGATGTTAATGTTATCGTACCAACGCCACATTGCCTTTAACGGGAACAATAGCGGCATTATCACACACAAATTCAATGATATAAACATATACATCGGCGCTGGCAGGTTTACCTTTAAAGGTGCCATCCCAGCCGCCGGTTGGGGTACGGTCATTGGCCAAAAAGTTCATTCTTTCAAAAACCATTTCGCCCCAGCGATTAAAGATCCGCATGCTGTTTACCCGGTTTAAACCAACACCACGTGGCGCAAAAATATCGTTCATGCCATCGCCGTTTGGTGAGAACGTATTGGGTACAAAATAGTTTAATCCGTTACAAACGACTGTGACAGTAATATCTTTTGTATTGGCACAGCCGTATTCGTTTTTAGCCCTAACGGTATAGGTAGTGGTGAATTTAGGATTTGCATATGGGTTAGGACAATCTGTACAGCTCAGGTTTTTGGCAGGCGTCCAGTTATAACTCACCACTTCAGGTCCATATTTTACGGGTAATGTTACGCCGGTGCTTACCGGTATTACAGGGTCTTCAACAATTGTAATATCCGGTATGGGGGGCACAAACAGATCTTTACTGGTAGTGTCGGTACAACCGATCTGGTTGGTGGCCTGCAGTTTTACGTTGTAGTTGCCACTGTTCTGAAAGTTAAGCGCTAAGTTATTGGTTGTTGACAACGTGTTATTGTTAACGAGGGTCCACTTCCAGGTAATAGCTGTGTCGGGCACCACCAGTAAACCTTGCAGGTTCAATGTTGCATTCATGCAACCAATACTGTCACCGGCTATATACGGATCCGGTGTCCGGTACACCCGAATTGTATCGGTAATGGTTTTACTGCAACCTTGCTGGGTGGTCACACTTTGTGATACCGTGTAGGTGCCCGGCTGTTGAAATTGGTGCGCAGGATTAGCGTCAGACGTTGTGGTGGAGCCATCGCCGAAATTCCAGGTTCTGGTTGCTACCGGATCATTACCGATGGTGTAATTGGTAAAGTAAACAATCCCTGAATCACAGAACCTTTTTCTATCTACCCCAAAGAATGGGTCAGCGCCGATTACCTTAATGGTTGGACCGCCAACACCGGCTATACAACCTTGCTTGTCGGTATATTGAATAGAGGGGTCATAGAAAGCCGGGGAAGTATAAACGTGCTTATAAGAGGTAGCCATGGTTGTATCAGACGTGCCATCGCCAAAAATCATGGCGTACTTTATGCCGGGTATTGTTACAAGTGAGAAGTCAACCATTAATTCATTACAGGCATCCAGTGGACTATAATTAAGCGTTGTAACAGTTCCGGGATTATATACGTGTACTGTTGCACTGACTTCTTCTTTACAACCACCATATCCGGTTAAGATCAACTTGGGTGTAAAGTCGCCATAGGTATTGTAAAAATGCGTCGGATCTTTTAATGTAGACGTGGAACCATCGTCAAAATCCCATTCGAAAGATTCATAATGCTGCCCATTGAAGGTGAACTTGGTTTCAATGGGCGGGCAAATAGTGATCGTATCCTGAATGTCAAATGCAGGAATTGGTGTTAATGTAGTGATGTAATTGGTACGGGTTATTGAGTCTTTACAACCACCACGGTCGGTAATTACCAATTTAATGGTATACCTGGCATCGTTGCCGCCATAAATGAACAGGGGGTCCTGTTGGATTGATGTACTGCCATTGCCAAAGTACCATTGATAGGTTAGTCCTCTACCAACGGATTCATCGGTAAATTGTACGTTCGATGTGGGGCAAATGGTATCGTAGTCCGAAGTAAAATCTGTTATAAGGGTTGAAATAAAAATTGAGTCTGGCAACTTATAGGTATCTGCACAACCCATAGCATCTTCAACAGTTAAAACCGGAACGAATGTACCGGTATCAGGGTATGTATGCGTGAAAGGTGTGCTGGTAAACGACTGGGTTCTGCCATCGCCAAAATCGAAAGTCCATTTATTTAATGCACTTAATCCTGAAGGAGTGGAATTGTCATTGAAGGCAACAGCCGCATCTTTACAACCCCCTGGTGAAGCAGCGGTAAAATTGGCAACAGGGCCTACTATATTTACAATATTATTTTTTATCACCGTGTCGGTACAGCGGTTGACGTCAGTGATCACCAATCCAATACTGTGCTGACCAAATGTTGACAAATTAAGGGTAAAATCCTTACCTGGGGCCGTCCAGAGGCCGCCATCCACGTTCCATTCGTATTTGATAATATTTTGAAAGTTGGTGGATGAAATAATATAATCTTTATTCCTGCACAGGTTCGTTGCAGGATCTGTAAAGCCGGCTGTTTCTTTAATAAGGTGTATCGTTTCGGTGTACGTGTTTGTACAGCCGCCATTTGTTACAGTAAGTGTGATCGGATATTTGTCATATGCAGGGAAGAGGAATGTTGGGTCTTTTACATTTGATGAGCCTACAACCGGGTTGCCGAATGTCCATGAATAGGTTATCGGCCCGTAAGAAGGATCTGTTTTTGATGAATCACGAAATGCAACATTGAGATTACCGCAGGTAATGGTATACGCAAATAATGCGATCGGTGGTTTGATATGGACCGCCGGCCCGGTCTTTGTGACACCGCAGCGGTTATTAAAAGCTCTTAATTTCACTATAAATGTTCCGGAGTCTAAATAGATATGGTTGGGGTTCTGATCTGAAGAAGTGCCGCCATCGCCAAATTCCCATAACCATTCATCAACCGGTTGTGGCGTAAGGTCTGTGAAAACAATGGCCTGAGATGCACAAACGTCAGTGGCCGACAGGGTGAAATCGGTGGCCGGGGGCGTGCCTACTTTTACTCCTTCCACCTCTGTTGTAGTTGCAGTACATCCTCCGTTGGTGGTAATGGTTAGCTTGATGTCATATTTGCCGGTGCTGTTATAAATATGGGTTGGGTTTTGTAGGGTAGAAGTTGTACCATCGCCAAAATCCCACAAATAAGAAGCAATACCATCTACAGCCGTAACCGTTGCCGTTGGGTTATAGGTAAAGGGAACACAACCACCGTCAGGCACCGTATTGATCTTTACGGTTGGCGGTTCAATTATAACAACTGAGGGTTTGGTTATTTTTCCTTCGCACCCGCTGGCGTCAGTGAATGTGGCTGTAACATTATATTTATTGGCAGCATTGTATAAATGATTGGTTGGGGATCCTGTTCCTGTGCTTCCATCGCCAAAATCCCATTCCCATTTTGTGTTGGGCGTCGCGGATACATCCTGGAAAGTCACGGACAATGGTGGCTTACAGGCTACCGAATTGGTTGCCGTGAAATCGATCGTGGAACCGGGGCGAACATACACTGTTTTAATCGCTGAATCTTTACAGGCCGAGTATGTATTGAAAACCTTCACCGTATGATCTCCCGGTGTTGAATAAATGGTACTGCCGTTTACATTGGTCGACTGCTGTCCATTCCCAAAATCCCACAATGTTTTTGTAGGTGCTATCGATCCGTCATTTACAAAGGAAACTGTTGTGTTTTGACATACAGTATCTGCCACCTTTATAATCGTGGTTGGTCCATCCAACGTTACCGGTTTGGTGATGGTGCCCGAACAGCCGAATTCACTGGTAGCGGTAAGGGTTACATTATACGTGCTGTTTGCAGCATAGGTAGTGCTTGGGGCGCTTTGTGTTGATGTGTTGCCATTACCAAGGTTCCACTGAAAGGTCATATTGCCCG
>DASUVL010000115.1:0-9147 GCA_036379015.1 Niastella sp. | reverse complement strand
CAGCGTGGTCACTATCCTGTTCTCGTCGTCGTAACCCATAATGTTGAATTCTGTTCCATGAACAGAGATCTGGGTATTCCCGACCTTTACTTCAAAGGGATGATGCCGGTCTTCCGCTACGTCCAGGTAGGCTTCTCCGGTCAGTTCCACTTCTCTTTTAGTGTTGGAAAAAACGGTGGGAAATTTCAATGAGGAAGCCGCGTTCAACCATACCCTGGTTCCGTCGGGCAGGGTAATGGTGTATTCGCCACCACGCGGAGTGGTGATCTTATTATAGGTTATGGCAGCTGTTTTTCCGTTCGTTGGGGGAACATAGGCAAGCTGTCCGTTTGCCAGCATTACCCGGGAGCCGCCCTGGGTGGTCACCAGGCCGTTGTTCAGGCTATCGAGTTCTACTATGGAATTGTCTGCAAGGGTAAGAATGGCGGTATTCCGCCCCGCTTGCTTTTCAGGCTTTACAGACTTCGTTTGACTGATGGCAACAGGACCTTTTCTGCGGTTGACCATGAAATAAACAAAGGCCGACAGCGACAATAACAATACGGCGGCCGCGCTCAGCCAGCGGTAGCGGGTTATCCTTTTTGCCGTATAAATGTCGGGAGTACCTGTTTTATCGGTTGCAATAATTTTCTGAAATGTTTTGTCAGTTTGTGTGGATGTTATTGAGTGGGATGGGTGATCTTCCTGTTGGGCCAGGTCGGCAATGTATTGCACCAATTCATCGCGATTCGTTTGAGCGAGCAAATTGTCCAGCTCCTGCTGTTCTTCAGCAGTAAGCAAGCCGGAGGCATACTGTTTCAATAAGTAGTTAGTCCTGGTTTGGTTCATTATCAGGGATTTTGTACAAGCAAAAGCATACATTCCCAAGCTCTTCTTCTTAAAAGACCGGCCTCGTGAAAAAACGTCACGACGAAATCAGTAATTTTTTTTAGTTAAGAAAAGAAAGGAGATACGGCAGGTGCATCAGCGTGAGGGGACCATACCCTGCGGTTGTCAGTTGATCTCTTATTTCACGGAGTACCGACGATAATTGGTTTTTAACGGTTCCTACCGGCACGTTAAGGTGGTCGGCGATCTTCGCGGGTTTCAATTGCAATTCCCGGTTTAGCCGGTATACATTTTTTTTCTGATCCGACAGATTATCCAATACCCTGTGAATGATGTTATTTAATTCAAGGAGATGGGTCCTTTCAGCAGAAACAGCCAGGCCTGAGCCGTACATGGATTCTCCGAATGATCCTTTCCGTTCCCGGCGTTTCATTTCCCGGTCCAGGTGATCAAGGTAAACCCGGGAGGCGATCCTGTACAACCAGCCGGCTACGTTTTCAATGTCAGGCAGCTGGTCGCGGTTGAGCCAAACCCTGATAAAAGTTTCCTGTATAATGTCTTCCACGTCGGTTTCGGAGCGGGTATACTTCAACAGGAAGGGACGTAACTGATTGGCGTAGTGGTTGTAAAATCGAAAAAAGGCCTTTTCGTCGCCATCCGCGATCGGGGACAAATCAATATTTTCATGATATGAAGGACTACGCTGCAATTAGGTTGGTTCTATTTGCAAATATGCGTAAAAAAGAAAACTTTTCCTTCCCGGTCGATATTCAATAAAGCCTTATATAACATGAAAATATGATATTGTTATCTAGTTAACGAAAATGGCCCTGGTTTTACGTTTGGAACGATTATTATATGAATCCTTTTTTTATTTACCTTTTGCCCGATGAAAATAGAAATAACCAATTGGATCATGGCTGCCACTGCCATGCTGTGTTTATCCTCCTGCGCCCGCAAAATAACCGAAACAGGCAAGGCTTCTTTTTATGCCGATAAGTTTCAGGGCCGCACTACTGCCAGCGGCGCCGTATTCAAACAGGAAAAACTAACGGCAGCACATCGCACCCTGCCTTTTGGCACTAAAGTAACGGTGATAAACAAGGCTAATGGACGTTCCGTAAAAGTTATAGTAAACGACCGGGGTCCATTTTCCGGTGGCCGCATACTGGATGTTTCAAAAAAAGCAGCGCGTAAGCTGGGTATGGTAAATGCAGGTGTTGCCTCCGTTGAGATCAAATATAAACGCAGGAAATAACTATAAATAAAATTCCCTTACTACATGTTAAAAATCCTTTTTTTATTGGCAGTAACTGCACTCAGTCTGTGTGCCTACTCCCAAAAGCAATCGATCACCTGGGGCGATGAATTTAAACTTAATAAAGGCAGCAATAACATCAGCGTTGTGCTTACCGATAAAAGTGGCGTATACCTGCAGGAAGACCACCTTGCTTTGAAATCCTATTACGTCATTGGCGCTTCAGCACGTCAATCGGCTTCCCTGGTGAAACTGGATAAAAATCTACAGGAGCTATTCAGAAGTGATTTCAATAAAGAATTACGGGGAAAAGAATTTGAAACATTTTTTGCGTTCCGCGATAAGTTGCTGATCGTGGCTTCAGAATATCACAAAAGTGATAGAGCCCTGGAGGTGTTTGCAGCTGAAGTAGATAAGTCATCAGGCGAACTCATCGAATCTTTCAAACCCATAACGAGCTTCCAGAAGGAGGAAAAAAAAGATGAGATCAATTTCAAAATGATACCGAATGCTGATACCTCAAAGATCGTTGTCATCAGTACGGTAGCTGGTAAGGAAAGAAATATTTACCAGGTGCAGGAGTTCGACAAAAATTGGAAAGCCACTTCCAAACCGGCCATTATTACCAACGAGTTTGAAGCCAAAACGTACCAATTAGAAGATGTTTTATATACACCTGACAGAAAGATCATTTTGGTAGGCCGGGTATTTGAGTACCAGGAAGGAAAAAGAAAAAAAGAAAAGTTCCTGGACTTCGCCAACTACAATATCCGCATCTATAATGATAAGGGTAAACAGCAAAGCGAGATCAACACCAATATCCATGGCAAATGGCTCACCAACACAAAGCTGCTGTTGGGTAAGGGAAAAGAGCTGGTGCTGGCCAGTTTCTACAGCACCGCAAAAAAAGGAGCAACCAACGGGTTGCTGGTGCAACGCATCGATCCTGCTACGGGCCAGGTTATCAGTACTGCAGAAAAAGAAATTAATTACTCCATGGTGGCGGCTGACAGCGATGATGCTGCAGCTGATAACGACAAGGATAACGAAAGCAAAGAAGAAAGAAAAGAAAGGGAAAAGCTGGCAAAGATCAAAGATGAAGGCGAAGGCTTTTCCAAATACATGAGATTCCGTAATATTTTTTATACGTCTGACAATGGGCTGGTACTGCTGGCTGAGAATTATCACCAATACACCTATACCAGTTCTTATTATAGACCTGGTACAAATGGAATGCCTGGTTCCTGGACATACTATACAAATTATGTGTATGAATGTGGTGAAGTTATGATGTGCAAGGTCGATGCGAGTAATAATGTCGGCTGGTTACAGATCATCCCGAAAGCACAGCGGGAGGTTACCCAATCATCCAATGGATCAAGTAGCATTGGACTCTCTGCTTCTTTCAGCAGTTTTTTTGACTCAGGGGCACGTCCTTATTATTCCGGTTTTGGCGCCACGCAAACCAACAATCAGATAAATATCTTTTTCAACGACAACCCGGCTAATGCCGCTGTGTTACAACCTGGTCAGAAAGTTAAATCAGTTTCCAGTTTCCGGAATTCTCATTGTTTTATAATTACATTAGATGAGGCAACAGGAAAATACCAACGCAAATTTTTCTTCTCCAATGCAGATGTTCCTACTGCCATGCCCCGGCACAGTTCTGTAATTGGTGAGAATATGTATATGGTTGGAAAAACCGATCGTTTATTTGGTAAAACAAAATTAGCAGTGGCCAAGATTACGGCGAAATAGATAGCGGGTTGTGAATGGTCAATGGTGAATGGTGAATGGGCTTGCTCAATTTTGAGCCTAGCTATTATTTTCGAAACCCACATAGTCGGGTATTATTCACCATTGACGATTCACCATTCACGATTTATTTTACTTTACCCGTCACCTTCAAATCTCAACTTTAGTTCATAATTTCCGCAATAATTTCAATCGGACCTTATGAGACAATTCATTACGATTATTTTAGTGACACTTACGGCCTGGTCTTGTGCCTCCAGGTCTGCAAAGAAAAATGAAAACCCTTCCACACAGCAACCTGTCAGCGACACGGCGACCTCTACTTACGTTTGGATGACAGAGCTCTGTGAAAATAAAGGAACATATTATATTGCAAAATATACAGCAGAGCAATTGCAAAATACCTATGACCTATGGTTCAGGTTTGGTGGTGTTATCTTAGAAACAGATGCGACACCATTTGAACTGGAGGACATTTCAAAATTAGATTCAGATAAGTTAACTAACGAATATCAGAAACAGAAAAAATATTTTAACCAAATGGTGATCGTAAATACACCATATTGGCAAAAGTTAAAGGAACAAAGAATACGGGAGTTGGAAGATGAATATGAGTTAAAAAAAATTGCTATTGAATCATACAGTAATTCAGCCGTATTAAATACAAACAGGTTTTCAAAAGCTTGCTCTGACTTTGTCAGCATATTAACATCAAAAGACACTGCTGTATTAGTGGCTTTTTGGAAAAGTTTCGCAGAAAAGAAAAGTTTACAAAATGGTTCTCCTGAAAGTTACATGGCGAGATTTTACGAAAAATTTAATTCAAAAGACAGATTAGCATACGCAAAAATTGACCTGACAACTTATGGATGGTACAACTGTGCAGCCGAAGCATTGACATACATGGGTAGAGATGGAAAAATGGAAGCGGAGTTTAATAAATTATTTTCCAATATTAAGAGTGAGTGTGATGAACCATAAGGTGAGTTGTGAGTGGTGAATGGTCAATGAGCCCGCTTAATTTGAGTCTTGCTCTTATTTTCGAAGCACACACGGTCGGGTATTATTCACCATTCACCATTCACCATTCATCTCGATCTATTCCGTCTTCCCCTCCAACGCCAGGAAGAACGCATACCGCCAGGCAATGTCCTTCAGGAATTCAAAACGGCCCGAAGCCCCGCCATGCCCCGCTTCCATATTTATCTTGAACAGTAGTTTATTGTTGTCGGTTTTCAGCTCCCGCAGTTTGGCCACCCATTTGGCCGGTTCAAAATACTGAACCTGCGAATCGTGCAGCCCTGTTGTCACCAGCATATTGGGATATGATTTCTTTTCTACATTGTCGTACGGAGAATATGATTTTATATAAGAATACTCCGCTTTGTCAGCAGGGTTTCCCCATTCCTTATACTCGTTCGTAGTAAGCGGAATACTGGGGTCCGACATGGTAGTGATCACATCTACAAAAGGAACATCAGCTATTACGCCATGCCACAGGTCGGGACGTAAATTGACAATGGCGCCCATCAGCAAGCCTCCGGCACTGCCCCCATTGGCATACAGGTGTGCTGCGGTGGTAAATTTCTCTTTGATCAGATATTCACCACAATCAATAAAATCATAAAATGTATTCTTCTTATTGAATAGGTGGCCCTGGTCATACCACTGGCGGCCCATTTCCATTCCGCCCCGCACATGCGCAATAGCATATATGAAGCCCCGGTCGAGCATGCTGATGATATGGCTGTTAAAGGAAGGCGACATGCTGGCGCCATAAGAACCATATGCGTATAGTAACAGTGGATTGGTGCCATCTCGCTTCATACCTTTTTTATAGACCAGCGAAATGGGTACTTTTACACCATCTCTTACTGTAGCCCATAACCGTTCAGACGTATAATCGGCCTGATTAAATCCGCCCAGCACTTCAGTTTGTTTCTTCAGCTCACGCTGTTGGGTATCCATGTTAAAATCATAGATAGAACGGGGCGTGGTCATAGAAGTATAGACAAAGCGAAGAACGTTCGTATTATAATCCGGGTTTACATTCGAGAAAGCTGCATATACGGATTCCGGATAGGTGATATAATAATCTTTTTTATTAGCCTGATCAATAATACGAAGCTGGTTCAGTGCGTCCTTCAATTCCTCCAGCACCAGGTGATTTTTAAATACCACCATGTTCGAGATATAAACGTCTTTTCGATGCGGGATCACTTCTTTCCAGTTCTTTTTGCCTGTTTTCGTTTCCGGGGTTTCCATCAGGCGCCAATTCGGTGCATTCCAGTCGGTATGTACATAAAACCTGTCATTGAAATGCTCGATGCCGTATTGAAAGTTTTCTTTCCGTGGTTCAAATACTTTGAAAGTGCCGGTGGGATTGGCCGCTTCCAGCAGACGATATTCGGTAGATACCTGGTTCATGCTGGAATAGATACTTATGTACTTCTTCGATTTGGTACGGTATACACCAATGTAAAAGCGATTGTCTTTTTCTTCATATACCATCACATCTTTGGCCGTATCGGTGCCTAGTTCATGCCGCCAGATCTGGTAGCCCAGTAAAGTGGTCACATCTTTCTTTACATAGAAAATGGTTTTATTATCAGCAGCCCAGGCAATTTTACTGCCATCAACATTGGCAATAGTTTCCGGGTATACCGTACCGGTCACCAGGTTTTTGATCTGGAGGCCATACAATCTTCTGCTCACAGAATCCACCGTAAAGGCCAGTAGTTCATTGTTATCACTGACGGCGTTACCACCAATGGAATAGTATTTGAACCCTTCCGCCATCTTGTTCTGGTCGAGCATGATCTCTTCCGGTGCTTCCAGGGTCTCTTTTTTGCGGCAGAAAATGGGATATTGTTTGCCTTCTTCAAAGCGGGAATAATACCAGTACCCATTGTCTTTATAGGGCAGTGATTCATCTTTCTCCTTGATACGGCCCCTCATTTCTTTATATAGCTTTTCGCGCAGGTCCTTCGTACTGCTCATCATCGTGTCCAGGTAAGTATTCTCTGCCTTTAAATAGTTCAGCACTTTCGGATTGTCGCGCTGGTTCAGCCAGTAATATTCATCAATACGCTTATCGCCATGCAAAATAAATTCATTGGGCTCTTTTTCCACTGTAGGTGCCGTAACACCGTTCGGCCATTGCAATGCATTCATAGTATGGGTAGATTGAGTAAAGGCTGTTATGGGAACAACCAGCAGCAATATTAATAAATTTCTCATGTGTAAGGTTTGGCTGCATTGAAAATACTGAAACTGACTTCAATTTTTGCTGCCGTTCGTAAAGAAGTTGATGGTCATGCCCTGTTTTTCTTTCAATAACTGGCAAGCGTGGTGGATACCCGCAGGATTATCTTTCCGATTTCAAACACTTTGTCCGGAATCGAACATTTTTTAAAAGGCATAATTACAGAATAACCTGGTTTTTACCGGGTTATGTTTGGCATTCGTCTTGGAACTTATTAGTCCTTAAACGACTGCATGGACAAAATAATAGAAGAAGAGGTCACTGCCCGGCGAACAAAAAAAATATTGTTGATTACGATAATAACCGCTATTGTTTTAATGGCTGCGATATGGTTACTGCGTTCTTCCTTAAAATCTTCTATAAAAAGATCTTCTGTCACAACCGCTATCGTTGAAAAAGGAAATGTTGAGAATACAGTTAATGCCTCGGGCCTTGTGCTACCGGAGTTTGAAGAGATCATTACCAGTCCCATTAATGCATCTATACAAAAAGTGTTACTCGACGCAGGCAGTGAAGTAAAAGGCGGCGAATCTGTATTAATGTTAGATAAAGCAGCTACCCAACTTGAGTATGAAACCCTGCAATTTGAACTGGAATCAAAACGTAATAAAATTCAGAAGCTGAAACTGGAGCTGGGCAAAAGTTTTTATGACATGAGATCGAATAATGAGATCAAACAATTGCGCATTAACAGTTTGCAGGCCGCCCTTGAAAACGCCAGGAGGTTGTATAATGCGGGGGGCGGCACCCGGGAAGATATTGAACAGGCAGCATTAGATCTAAAGGTGGCTCAGCTGGAAAAAAAGCAATTAGAAAATGAAATTATCAGTAAGCAACAAACCATGCAGATGGAAATACGCGAATCGGAAATTGCAGCCCACATCCAGGAAAATGACTTACACAGCCTGGAACGTAAGCTGCAACTGGCCAATATTGTTGCCACCCATGCCGGCGTGGTTACCTGGGTGAATAAAAATATCGGGGCTGTTATCAGGGAAGGCGAATCCCTGGCGCGTATTGCCAACCTGGGCAGCTTTAAAGTAGCAGGTAGCATTGCTGATAGCTATATCGACCAGTTGCATAATGGACTCACTGCCATTATACGCATCAATGAAACGCAAATACGCGGAACTGTTATCAATATATATCCCTCGGTGCAGGATGGAATTGTTTCTTTCGACATCCAGTTGAATGAACGCAACAATAAGTTGTTACGACCCAATATGAAAGTAGATGTCTTTCTGGTAACGGCTTCCCACGATAATGTAATGCGGGTGGCGAACGGGCCTGCTTTTAAAGGTCCCGATTTGCAGGACATTTTTGTTGTGAATAATGGAAAGGCAGCAAGACGAACGGTGCATATTGGGATGTCGAATTTTGATTATGTGGAAATAAAGGATAATGTAAAGCCCGGTGATGTGATCATTACATCTGATATGAGTGAATACAAACATGTTAAAGAGATCACTATTAATAACTAAAGGCCGGAGAATTGTAAGGATGAACCAAAAACTATTATATTGTATTATTTCGCTGTTGCTGTTTTTTTATAAGGGGAATGGCCAGTCAAGGGCCGATACCACCATCCTTTCTTTGCCGCAGGTAGTAGCCATGGCAAGGGATAAGTCAATTGCATCGAAGCAGGCTGCAACTGTAAAAGAAACAAAATACTGGTTATGGCGAAGCTTCCGGTCTAATTACCAGCCACAGTTATCACTCAATGGTACGTTGCCTGGCTATAGCAAAACATTTACCCAGGTATTGCAGCCGGATGGAACCATACTGTTTCAACCCATTCACAATAATAATTCCAACCTCAATCTTTCTTTTAATCAAAGCATTGCTGCAACAGGAGGAACTGTTTTTGGGACCACGCAATTACAACGGTTTGATGACTTTGACCGGCATAATACTTTATACAATGGCGTGCCTTACGGCATTGGGTACAGCCAGCCTTTGTGGCAATTCAATACATTAAAATGGGATAAAAGGATTGAACCGCTGAAATTTAATGAAAGCAGGCAGGCGTATATTGAATCTA
>DASUVL010000114.1:0-10935 GCA_036379015.1 Niastella sp. | reverse complement strand
TACGCAGTCGTACTTCTTCCATCTGCTGATCGAATACTTCCTGGTAGGACTGACGTAATAGTAAATTGCCTGGTTCGTATTCGGAAAATACATTGAATAATAATGAGGCTGAGGATTGTAAATGCCGCGCTTTTTTTTGCTCGCCAGGATAACCCTGGAATATCAATCCCCCGATAACGGCTATATCGCGAAATTTTCGTTTTGCCATTTCTGTTGCATTTGCACTTCGTTGAATATCAGCCAATAAATTATCAGCTGTAAACAACTCATAAACATTGGTGTCGTCCACCGGTATCGGTTGATCGCTCAGTAATTCAAACCCATAGTCGTTCATGGCAAAAGAAAAAGTGATCGGCGTTATTTTGCTGATGCGCCAGGCCAGAATGGCTGCCATGGCTTCGTGTACCAACCGGCCTTCGAACGGAAAAACAAACAGGTGGTACCCGTCTTTGGTTTCTATCTGTTCAATCAACAACTCATTAGCCCCGGGCACATGCGATAGCTGTTGCTGCAGGTTGAAGAGTGGTTGAAGTACCTGGAGCTCAATGTCGGGTGAATGGTCAATGGTCAATGGTGAAAGGGTTCCTGATGGTCGGTTCTCGCCTCCGATCACTGGCTTTCTTTCCGACTTCTTACCTCCGACCTCTGACTTCTGACCTCCTTCTTCCGACTTCTTACTTCCGACTTCAGACTTCATATTCTTTACCTCATCAAACTTCTCCCGTAACTTTTTACCCAGGTTCGCGCTAAGGGGCATGCGGCCTCCCTGCCAGCTGGGGACAATTGATTTTTTGGAATTTGATTTTCGAACCAGGGCCGTCATATCCTTGATGGTTACCAGTTCGAGGTTGCGCCCGGCCAGGGTAAATACATCACCGGGCGACAGGCGGGTGACGAACCATTCTTCTATCACGCCAATAAATCCACCGCTCACAAATTTTACTTTCATCATGGCTTCGCTTACAATGGTCCCAATGTGCATGC
The DNA here is from genome assembly GCA_036379015.1 of Niastella sp. Taxonomy (GTDB): domain Bacteria; phylum Bacteroidota; class Bacteroidia; order Chitinophagales; family Chitinophagaceae; genus Niastella. Next base: position 9,951 of record DASUVL010000114.1, on the reverse strand, counting down.
GATGGCGCATGGCTATGCGCCGGCTGGTGATGCGGTACACATCGTCAATGATCTCCACCTTTTTATATTCATCATATTATTGCAACGCATTACCACCCGTAGTGATGAATTCCAAAATGGCCATCCACTCATTGTGCGTCATGTCGCGGTAACAATATGTTGATCGTAATTCATCAAAAAGGGCGGCTGGCCGAAAGCCATCTGAAATGGCCAGGGTGCTGAGGTATTGTATCAGCACATCGAAACACAACAGCATGGGTTCCCTGCTCTCAATGAATGTTTCTTCAACCGCTTTTTTTAGGGCTGCGGCTTCTACCAATTCAAGCGAATGGGTGGGGAGGAAATAGATCTTACTTACATCGCCGGGACTATGACCGCTTCGTCCGGCACGTTGTAAAAACCGGGCAACTCCTTTGGGCGATCCTACCTGTATCACCGTTTCAACCGGACGAAAATCTACGCCCAGGTCAAGGCTCGCGGTGCAAACCACCGCTTTGAGTTTGCCGGTGTGCAAAGCATCTTCTACCCAAATACGCAGCTCCTGTTCAATACTACCATGGTGCAAAGCGATGACGCCGGCCAGGTCGGGTGCGGCTTTTAACAAAGCCTGGTACCATTGCTCACTCATGCCCCGGGTATTGATAAAGATCAGGGTGGTGCGGCTGGTATCTAATATGGGCAATACTTTATGAATGAGCTTAAGTCCCAGATGACCAGACCAGGGATATTTTTCAATTTCGTCGGGAATGATAGATTCAATGACTACGTCTTTCCGGATCTTGGCTTTGACGGTCTCCCCCTGGCCCTCCTCCCGATTCATCGGGATCGGGACAAGCGCTTCGGTTCCCGGCGTGCTATGAATAACAGGCGATAGCAACACTTCCTTCGCCTGATCTAGATTGCCAATGGTAGCGGAAATACCCCAAACACGGAGATTTGAGTTTGTGTCAACCACCGCCACATCGGGCGTGGTTGGCATTTCATTGTCTTCCTCTGTAGGGTCGCTTTCAATAAATTGTTGCCGCAGGCCAACTAACCTTGACACCGCCAGCTCTACCTGTACGCCTCTTTTTGAACCTATGAGTTCGTGCCATTCGTCAACCGCCAAGATCTGCAGTTTTTTAAATACAGCCGGGTACCCTTTTTGCGCCAACAACAATTGCAGGCTTTCAGGCGTGATGATCAACACTTCGGGCATACGGCGTTTTTGACGCTGCCGTTCATTGATATCGGTATCGCCGTTGCGGATGCCTATCTTCCATTCCATGCCAAGCTCGGTGATCACCTCTTCCATGGCCCGGCCTATATCTTTGGCCAATGCCCTTAACGGAGTGATCCACAATAGTTGTAACCCACTATTTGCTTTTGTTTGCCAGTTGGCGGGATGTTTATTGATAAAGTCGATAACCGCACCAAGGAAAACAGAAAATGTCTTTCCGCAGCCTGTGGGTGCATTTACCAATCCGCTTTTGCCATCGATGATATGTTGCCAGGTTTCTTCCTGGAAGAGAAAGGGATGAAGGCCTTTATTTGACAGCCAGTCAACTATGATCTTATATCCGGTAGATTTTTGAAGCCGCATAACACAAGGGCATACAGGAACATCGCTTTGCGTTTCGTATGCCTTTTCCTTTTCGGGGTAATTTAGTGAATTTTCGAATGGGGGAAACAGGCTCGTTACTCCGGTAGAAAAATCATAGCGTTCCCTATTTTGGAAAATTTTTCCGTTAAAGGGAAGCAAATACGGTTTGCTATATGTTTTTACCAGGGTAATACAGGTATTTCATTGATTTAATAAATGGTTGTAAGTGTAATAAATACAGGTATTTAAGTAGGTGAAGCAAGGAGTAGGTAGTGAAGGGGGACAGGCTTTTTATATTCTGGCCTGGGATTGGAGAAATGCTATGCGCAACCCAACCCCTGTTCCGCATGAAACTTAATTTTCGTACCCCGGCCAATATCCGATGGTTATTGGTTATCATTTGGGTGGTATTTACCACCCGGTCGTTAAAAGCCCAATGCCCGGCCGGCAGTTTTTCCAATGCGGCCGGTACCTTTACCAACGGGCAAACGGTTTGTATCACCACTGGTTTTAGTGGCGCCATTCAATTAAATAATGGTGCTACCATGGTGGTCATTAATGGGGGTAACTATACGGGTAATCTGGATGCCAATAATGGTTCTACCATACAAATACAGGCGGGTGGTACCTTTGCACCCGGTCAGGCAAATAATTTTGCAGCCAGTATTTCAAATAATGGTACGGTGATCATTAATAATATATCGCTCAGTAATGGTGCTGCAATCACCAATAGCGGCAGTTTTACCTGGGCCAGTAACTGGAACCAGAACAATGCAATAACTGTATCAAACACAGCCTGTGGCACCATGAATTTTAGTCAGGGCACCAATGTTGGCAATAATGCAGTTATAATAAACAACGGTGTATTGAATTTTGCACAAAGCCTTACAGCCAGTAGCGGTACTACAATTAATAACCGGGGCCGGGTTACCGTTACCGGTGATATTAATTTAGCAGGATTGTTCAGGAATCAAAATAAAGCTGTTTTTAAAGGCGGCAATAATACGATCAGTAGCAACAACGCCGGCGATTCTCTGGTAAACCTGGGGATGATCACTGTTACAGGTAGTATTACCAGCTCAATCGGTACGCGTAATGAAGGGTTGTTTGTTGTAAACGGTTCCTATACGATCAATGGCGGTAACTATCGTATAAATAACAACAATGCGCAGTTGAAAATTGGCGGGGCCTTTAGTAACAACGGACAGCTACAGGGAAACGGAAGTTTGTATGTTGCTGGCGGTATTGGTAATAACCAAACAATTGCAGGTTATGGCGCCGGCGCTCAACGCCTTACTGTTAATCAGGCTGTGCCGGGTACTACCAGTAACCTGAACGTTAATGGCGCATTGGTTGCCGGTGATACGGCTACCTACATGCCTACTATGTCTAATCCGGATGCCTGTACCATTTTGCCAGTAAAATTGTCATCATTGCAAGCGGTTTATCAAAATAACCAGGTTCAGTTACACTGGTATGCTTATGTACAATCTGATGCTCGTTCCTTTACCATTGAATATAGCCAGGATGGCCAATCGTTTACCGTAGCAGGTGATGTGGCGGCTCCCGATAGCAATCGGGACACTAATAACCAAACTGCCCCATATGTGTATATGCATTCTCCCGCATTTACAGGAACTGTTTTTTACCGCGTACGCGAAACAGATCTGGATGGAAGTATGTATTACAGTAATATGGTGGCAGTAAAAACAGGGAATACGTTATTGGCAACAACCAATGTGTTCCCCAATCCTTTTATTGACAACCTGCAAATTAATATGCAACTGGAGAAAGCCGGAATGTTTCAGGTAGCGCTGTTCAATGCAAGTGGCCAATTGGTAAGAAAGCTTCAACAGCCTGGGCTGAAAGGCCAGAATACCATAGCCATGAGTAATTTGTCGGCGCTGCTTCCCGGTACTTATTTCTTGCAAATAAAAGCAGGCGAACATACTACGTTTGAGAAACTGATTAAATGATGTTACAAGGGTTATTTGCACATCAGGCCCCGCGAAAGCGGGGTTTGCTTTTTTATGAAAAGGCAACAAGACAGGGAAATGAAAAATGAAAAACAGAGGAATTAAAAATGAAAAAGGCATAAGGCATAAAGAGAAGCCTACTGGCCTTTATCAACTCCATCAACCTGTTCGTCAACCTGTCAACTGTCTACAGCGTCTTCATGTATTCAATTACCGCCTTCCGTTCTTTCTCCTTTAATTTATCGCCGTAGGTGTGGCCGTAATTGCCATAGCCGGGCAGATCGGTATTATAAATGGTGTTGCCGCCGGGCTTTTCTTCTTTGGTATATTTCCAGCCCAGCTTTTCATAATCGTATTCCGGTTTGTCAAAATCCCGGCCCCAATATCTGGGACGATGATCGCTGTTGAGCAATGCTTCCAGCGTTGGTACCGATCCGTTATGCAGAAATGGAGCGGTAACCCAAATGCCGTCGAGTGGGGGCGCTATGTAGCCCATAAAAGGTTCCAACCGGGCGGGGTGGTCACCGGAAGTGAACCAGCTTTGGTTGAACCAGTTCACAAACTGGGGATTGGAATAATTGCTTTTGTACAATAAGGAATCGGTTTGAATAATGGCGCCCGGTATCAACAGGTTGGGATATTTTTCTTCAGCGCCATAAGTGCCATGGCAACTGGAACAATTCTTTATAAACACGGTTTCGCCTTCTTTGGCCAGGGCGGTATTTATTGCCGCGGGGTATTTGGGCGGCTCCAATGAATAGATATAGGCCAGCAGATCGGGCATATGCATGTCAACCTCATGCGATTCGGCCGTGTCATTTACGGTAAGCAGGTTGGAGGCCATTAAAAAACGCCCGAAGTCACCCCGTCCCAACCCATTATAAAACATCGCATTCTTTTTCTTCAACAACCACCAGGCAGGAACATCCGACGGAATAACGCCTTCGGGTATATCCAGCTGCGCTTCTGTGTTCCATTTGAATGTTACCGGGTCGCGATGCGCTACCAGTACGGCGGCCAGGCGATCGGCTGCATTAACACCCCTGATATCGGTGATAAGAAATGGACTGATCGTTTTGGCTACGTCAAAAAATGGTTTGGCTGCTTTGTATTTATGAGGAGCTGTCAGCTTAAGTACGTTTTCAGCTGCTTTCAGGTTCTTAAGGTTCAACTTTTCATTCATTGAAAAATCAATAAATGTATTGCCCAGTCCGAGGACTAATTTATTGTCGAATACCTGGGCATGGCATTGCATGCAGTTGGGCGCTACCAGCACTTCTCCATTCGCTGAGGTAATGGCCGTGTATTCGTGTGAAATGTTGGCATTTTTTCCGGTACGTTCCAGGTAATTGGTTTTGTTTTTGCCCATGCCCATGACAAACATATTGAACGGAATGCCGCCTTTTACATAATCGCCGGTAACCAGGTATTCATATCCTTTCTGCACATCGCCTCCTGTGCGTTGCACACTTGGTGGAATAGGAACGGGTTCATATTCGCCATTTGTTAATACACCGGTAAAAGCCGCACCGCTGATTACAATCAGTGCCAGTACCATCCATTTTTTCATCTGCTCATATTTATTTTCTTTTAGCCAGATGGAACTTACCATCCCGATTGCATCGGGATGGACGTTTCATTCGCGTTTCCCATTTGATACACTAAGTTACAACGTAAGTTTTTAGTAGTTAGTAGCTGATTACAGACTGGTGAAAGAAGTAGGATGCCAGAAATGTGAGGTAAGAGGCCAGGCATAATAATCAACGACTTAGCGTCATGAACAAGGTGGAGTTAAACATCGAAGAAAGTGTTAAAACATGAAAATTTTACTTCTGTATTCAATTATCACATTATCGTATTATCACATTATCAAATTATTTGATTACTTCCCATATATCTCCAGCATTCTCTTCAAATCTTCCAGCGTATTAATTTCATCCGGCGGTTTGTCTGTTCGCCAGCGGCTGATGCGGGGAAATCGCAGGGCTACACCCGATTTGTGCCGGTTGCTGGCGGCAATGCCTTCAAACGCTATTTCAAATACGAGTTCGGGTTTTACGGTTCGCACCGGACCGAACTTTTCGAGTGAGTTCTTTTTTACAAACGCATCTACCTGCGCAAATTCTTTATCGGTGAGGCCTGAATAAGCTTTGGTAAATGGAACCAGTTTGTCACCGTCTTTTACGGCAAATGTGTAATCGGTATACAGGTTGCTGCGCCGGCCGGCTCCTTTTTGGGCATATACCATCACTGCATCAATGGTAAGCGGGTCAATCTTCCATTTCCACCAGTCGCCTCTGCGGCGGCCAACCAGGTAAGCCGATGATCTTCTTTTTAACATCAGCCCTTCGCTGTTGATACTACGGCTTTGTTCACGGATGGTGGTTAATTCATCCCAATTACTGAAGGTAACAATGGGGGATAGTTGCAACCAGGTTAATTGCATAGCCGCGATCAGGTCTTCCAGCGCCGCTCTGCGTTCTGATAAGGCGAGGTGCCTTATGTCTTCCCCATTTAATTCCAGCAGGTCATACGCAAATAAAACAACGGGTGCTTCCTGTAAATGTTTTTTAGTGATATTCTTTCGCCCAATACGGGTTTGCAGTATATTGAAATTAAGTACCTGCCCGCCTTTGTATGGCAATATTTCTCCATCTATTACAATGCCATTCGGCAATCTGCTTTGCAGGATACTATACTCGGGGAATTTGTCGGTAATAAGGTCTTCACCGCGGCTCCATACATACAACTGATCATTTCTTTTGATCACCTGTCCGCGTATACCATCCCATTTCCATTCGGCCTGCCAGTCGACCGGATCACCGAGTTCCGTCAATGCATCTTCCAGCGCATAAGCCAGGTAGAAAGGGTAGGGTTTGGAAAAATCTGTCTGGGTGGAATGTTCGCTTAATAGCTGATCAAATGAAGTAGTTGAAGGATCCCAGTTGCCGCTGATGCGATGGGCAATAATATTGGGTTCCAGTTGCACAGTGCGGGCCAGTGCATTCACCATTAATTTTTGTGACACGCCTACACGAAAAGTACCTGACAGCAGTTTGTTGAATACAAAACGTTCGCGGCTGGTTAACTCCAACCACGATTGCAGGATAAATATTTTCTTCTCTTCTTCTGATGCTTTTTCCAACTGCTGGAATTTCTCAACATAGTAATGAAGTGGCTGACCGCTTTGTTTTTCTGTGTCGTTGTTTTTTTCGGGTATTAATAAAGCAATGGTTTCCGACAGATCGCCCACGGTATGATAACATTCCTGGAACAACCAGATGGGTAAATGAACCAGCTCGGTGCACCATACGGCCAGTTGTGTGCCGCTAACGGTGCGGCGTGGCCGGCGTCCGCTGAACAGGGCAATCACCCACACTTTGTCTTTTTCATCAGCATGCGCAAAGTAAGCTGATAATGCATTTAACTTATCGTTGGTTTTGGTGCTGGCGCTAAGGATGAATATTAGTTGAGAAAAGGAGTTCATACCACCGACCATACCCCCAACCCCTAAAGGGGTGTCTCTGTCCTGGTTCATATTGGAAGCATGTTTATTCATTTATGTATTTTATCATTCGATATTGTTCATTAAAATGCAGGGGCATCATTCCTCCCCCTTCAGGGGGTCGGGGGGTGTGGCTTCCTCTTCTTCTCCAAACTCCGTCTTTACCTCCGCTGCGTTGATGCCCAGTTCATTTAGATAGCGGCTAAAAACAGATTGAAATCCGTGTGTGATGTATACTTTTTCCGCACCGGTTGCTTTTACTGCCTGTAATAAGCCATTCCAATCGGCATGATCACTCAGGGCAAAACCGGCATCGGCATTTCTGCGCCGCTGGTGTCCGCGCACCTGCATCCAGCCGCTGCAGATACCAACGCTGTGCGAACCAAAGCGACGCATCCACGGACTGCCATCTGCTGATGGTGGCGCCATTACTACACTGCCCTTAAATGCCTCTTTGGGCGTATCGGGTATAATGCGTTGTACTGCCGGTAATTTCCAGCCTGCCTGTAATAATGTTTCATGCACATTCCATATAGCGCCGTGTACATAAATATTGCCTGTTACTTCTTCCAGTGCTTTTAATAGCCGTTGTGCTTTTCCCAGGCTGTAACCAATCAGTACGGAGGTTTTATTGGCCAGCTCATTGTTGCGTATCCATTGTTGGATATCGTGAAATATTTCCTGTTGTGGTTTCCAGTTGTAGATGGGTAATCCGAAGGTGGATTCTGAAATAAATGTATTGCAGGGGATAGGTTCAAATACGCCGCTGATACCATCGGCTTCGGTTTTATAATCGCCACTTACCACCCATACTTCGTCTTTGTATTCAACACGTATTTGTGATGAACCAATGATGTGCCCTGCAGGATGCAGCGATACCGTTACTTCGTTCAGATATATTTTTTCATTCCATTCAACAGCCTGGTAATTATTGGCACCTAGCCGCAATTGTAACAAAGGCAAGGTGTCGCGATGGCATAAGTAGGCCTGGCTGCCGCCGCGGGCATGATCACTATGGGCATGGGTGATCACTGCTTTTTCAACCGGTTGCCAGGGATCGATGTAGAAGTTACCCTGTGCGCAGTAGAGCCCTTTGTCTGTGAAGGTTATAAGTGGCATGAAGGCCAGTTTATTAGTTCATAGTTCTCAGTTCTTAGTTTTCAATCACGGATAAATAAACAAAAAAGCCGTGCCAGGGTTTTTCCCCGCACGGCTTATATAAATTGGTATTGGCTGTTTTCTTTATGCCTCTTTTGCCTTTGTCTTAATAAACTGTCTTCACCACGCCATCTACTTTTTTTACAAAGTATAGTTTTTTGTTTTCGTAGTAGTCGTGCGTCATGGTCGTTCTATTGATGACGGGTTGAATATCAAATTCACCAAAAAGCATATATTTTTTATCACTCAGGCTCGATCCCAGATTCTTGCCATACAATTTTAATAAATGCGCAAAATGATACAGGCTTTCAAAACCACGGAAAACCATATCCGACGGGCGCGAATAGTATGTTGTTTTGAAGTTCTCATACACCGTTGCAGCGAGCTTACCGGTAGGCGCTACATAAAATGGGGTGCTGTAGATAATTTCCAGGTTTTTGTACTGCGATTTTTCAAAATCGATCTGATCCCAGGTAGGCATACCAACGACCACATTGGGACTGTTTGCTTTACTTAACAATGCCAGTTGCTGGCAAAGTGTTTGGGCAAATTGAGGGTCCAGGCTGCCCGCGAGGCATACATTGGCCTTTTCGCTGTTGAGATATAATTCAAGTTGATCCTGCGTGAAGTTATTTTCCAGCGTAACGTATTTCAATTTCAACTTCACCGCTGTGGTCTTTTCAAACTCGGTAAAGTAATTCCGCAACCGGTCTTCCTGCACGCCTTTCTTCCGGAATACAATAATATCCTGTAACGAATAATTCTTTTGCAGGAACCGGTAAATGCCAATGGCGTGCGTGAGCAGGGTAGAGCTCAGAATTACATAATGCGGGTTATTCTGAATACCTGCATCACTCGGGTGGTTGGCATTGATGAAGGGAATATCCAATATGGCTGCTACATTGGCCAGTTTTACTACTTCGTTAGCCGTAACCTGTCCAATAATGAGATCGGTTGATTTAAAAGCTTCGCTGGCCAGCAGGGAATCCATCTGTTGCGGCGATACTTTGGTATCATACACATGAATATCCAGTTTGATACCTTCTTTCTTTAAAGAATCGATAGCCAGTTCTGCGCCCTCCCAAAATTCCAGACCCTGGCTCGACTGTTTGGGGAAGGTTTTGGCATCGTACCGGTAATTGCCGGCCATGTCGAAGGCCGAGTCAAGGTACAACGGTGTAAAAATCGCAATATGTTGGCGGGTAGAGTCTGTTTGCGTTGTAGTTGATGTTTGTAACGTTGGTGTTATTTGTGCAAATACAGGTGCTACCAGACCCAAGGCAAGGCAAGAAAGTAATAATACGATCCATTTTTTCGTCATAGGGAATGCTTTATAGACTAACTGTTGTTATGCGAAATTATCGAGGTGCGCCACGTTTTACAGGTGCATCACGTCTTCAAGACGTGGCACACTTAGGTTTCTGGTGGCACACTCCCTTATAAACAGACGTTTACTCCCATTCTATCGTTGCAGGCGGCTTACTACTGATGTCGTACACCACCCGGTTAATCCCTCTAACGTTGTTGATGATATCAGTCGAAATATGTGCCAAAAATTCGTAGGGTAAATGTGCCCAGTCGGCGGTCATGCCATCTACGGAGGTTACGGCTCGTAAAGCTACGGTGTATTCATACGTTCTTTCGTCGCCCATAACTCCTACGCTTTTCACCGGCAGTAAAATGGCGCCTGCCTGCCAAACCTGGTCGTATAAATTATGTTCTTTCAACCC
>DASUVL010000113.1:0-12020 GCA_036379015.1 Niastella sp. | reverse complement strand
GAAATTTCATATTTCATTACATAAAATGCTTTGAACCCTTTGGGAAACGCAGCAGGGATATCCTGGGTGTTGACCAGGAGAGGGCCCAGTGCCGGAATAAGCGCTTCACTTGATATAGTAGCAGCCAGAAAAGCAGCGGGGTTTGTAGAATTGGGGTTACCTACCCCAAAACTACCCGCCGTTATATACACCATTTCAATCGCGAATACCTGAATGGCCGAAACAACAGCCGTAGTATTCATTTGCAGCGTAACTGTATTGTTATTATCGATATTTCCATATCCCACCGAACTTCTTTTTATTAATATACCGGTTGGATTCATGGCCGTGGGTTGCGCGATCATTAAACTGCTGCCGGTTGTATGGCTCGATGAGGTCGTTGATAAATTCATATGCGACCACACTTCGCTCCCCGACTGAACTTTAACGAAGACCCAAACGGCATCGTGATTGCCGGGCGCCGGCCCACCGGTGAGGTCCCAGCTGTTTTCCCAACTAAGAGTAAACGTAACCCGGTGGGTGCTGCCATTATAGCTCACCCCCAACACCTGAACATTGTTGGCAAAGGCCATTGTAATAAATAATAGTAATGCGCAAAGAAGGGTTATTTTTTTCATATTGTTTTTTGCCTGAAAAATGAGTGGCTCAAAAGTGCCTTAAATGAATAAGGTGGGCAAGTCCACTTTTGGGGGACAGGAAAGAATAATGTGATAATTTGCTAATTTGATAATATGCTAATGAATACAAATACAGAATGGGATAATTTGATAATGAATACAAAATACAATGTGTTGATGGGGTAATGCTTGCCCGTCCGTAGCTTCGGCGGGTCGGGGGACCGCGTTCTGCGTTTTCCGTTTCACGTTTCACGTTTTGCATTTCGCATATTTTGACGCAAATTTGTCAACGGCAAATAATTTATAACCCTGCTAATTGGCTGAAAATGCACTCGGGAAGAAACTATACCATAAAGGAATTTATATACTGGACACGCAGGAAAATTTACATGCTCGTACTCCTCGCCGTTTTACCTACGGTTTTATATGTTACAACCGGCTGCACCTGGATCGCCCTTCCCTGGCCACCAATTGTGCTGATAGGGACTGCCACGGCATTTATTGCCGGGTTTCGCAGTAACGCTACCTATAGCCGCTCCTGGGAAGCCCGCCAGATCTGGGGAAGAATAGTGAATTCAAGCCGTGCTTTTGGTATTGCGGCGATCGATTTTATTCGTCACCCACAGGAAAATACACTTAAAGAGATCCATCAGCGAATTGTATACCGCCATCTTGCCTGGATCACGGCCCTGCGCTATCAACTCAGGGAAAAAAGACAATGGGAAAATTCCAGGATCTGCCCGGAGTATATCGAATACCAGAAGTTGTATTCCGTTCCTGAATGGGAAACGGCTATTGAAGAGGAAATCGCAGCGTTTTTGCCGGAAGTAGAATGGCAATCGGTAAAAAGCAAAAAGAATATTGCCACACAAATACTGACCCTGCAATCTGCTGATCTTCGACAACTTGCTGAACAGGGCATGATCACCGAATTGAAATACCTGGAATTGCAAACGCTACTTAAAGAATTGTACGATCACCAGGGTGGCAGTGAGCGCATCAAGAACTTTCCTTACCCGCGGCAATATTCCAGTCTCAGCCGTTTTTTTATTGCCATCATGATCGTTTTGATACCGTTGGGCATGATCAATGAATTTTCCAAACTGGGCGGTTATTTTATCTGGCTTAATATTCCTTTCAGCATCCTGGTAAGCTGGGTGTTTATAACGCTTGATGTTGTTGGTGAAAGTACCGAAAACCCCTTTGAGGGCGCTGCCAATGACGTTCCCATCAGTACGATCAGTCGGGTAATTGAAATAGACCTGAAAGAAATGTTGGGGGTTGAAATTATACCGCCGGCACGTGTAGCAAAGAATTTTATTCAAATGTAAACATCACCAATATGCTTTCCTACGATCAGATTTTTGAAAACAACCGCAACTGGGTTAGTCAGCAAACCGCAAAAGATGAAAACTTTTTGACCAAACTGGCCAGCGATCAGCAACCCGAATACCTGTACATTGGTTGCAGCGATAGCCGGGTTACTGCCGAAGAGATTATGGGCGCAGGCCCCGGCCAGGTGTTTGTACATCGTAACATTGCCAACCTGGTGAATAATGTTGACCTCAACATTATGTCGGTCTTAAATTATGCGGTACGCCACCTGCATGTAAAGCACATCATTGTATGCGGTCACTATAACTGCGGCGGCGTTAAAGCAGCCATGCAGCCTACCGATATGGGCCTGTTAAATCCATGGCTCCGCAATATCAGGGATGTATACCGCCTGCATGAAAAAGAATTAGACAGCATTTCTGATGCTACCCTCCGTTACAACCGGCTGGTAGAACTGAACGTTATAGAACAGGCCACCAACCTTATTAAAACCGCAGCCGTGCAGCTTTCTTATAAAGAAAAAGGATATCCTGTAGTGCACGGATGGGTTTTTGACCTGCATAATGGTTTATTAAAAGACCTGCATGTTGATTTTGAGGGAATACTGAAACACATGCAAAAGATCTATAACCTCACAGGAAATTAAAAATGAGGAATGAAGAATGAGAAATGAGAAAGGGAAAGAGCCAAATAACAACAGCCAAAAGCCTAAAGCCCAAAGCCAAACGCAAGGTTCAAATTGAATTTGCCCGTCCGACCGGTCATCCGGGCGGGCTTTCAGCTTGCAGCTTTCGGCTGTATTCATTATCACATTAGCAAATTATCACATTATCACATTTCTTACTCCCCCTTTAGGGGGCTGGGGGGTATCAACCCCTCCTTCAACGCTTTGGCCACAGCGGCGCTCATAGAGTGCACCTGTAATTTTTCGTACATGCGTTTTATGTAGGTGCGAATGGTTTCTACGGCCAGGTTCAACTCAGCAGCTATCATTTTATAACTGTATCCTTTTACCAGCAATCGCAATACCTGTTTCTCCCGGTCGGTTAAATGATAATCATCTTCGTTTTTCGATGGAGCGAATTTGGTAAAGAGGGTCAATACTTTTCTGGCTACCGAAGGCGTCATCATGGCGCCGCCTGCCTGTACCTGTAACAAGGATTGCAATAACTCCTGATCTGTAGCCGATTTCAACAGGTACCCATCGGCGCCGGAACATATGGCTTCGAAGATCTTTTCATTGTCTTCAAAAACGGTATGCATAACCACTTTTATAGTAGCATCATATTGTTTGATCAATTTCAACGCCTGTATTCCGCTTATCCCGGGCATATCAATATCCATCAGCACCATACCCGGTTTTTCCTGCTGAATATCATTGATAATATCTGTAGCCTCGGGATAGGCGCCAGCCAAAATAAAATCGTCGCTGGCCTCGAATATGGAGGCCAGCAAGGGACGTAGCTGATCATTGTCTTCAAAAATAGTTATGCGTATCATTGTTTTGCATCATGTGACTTTAGACGCCCGAAGAATAAAAATAATGGTTTAACCCAAATGGCCGGGTACCCTTTTTATGGTACAGGCGCCTGCAATTGTAAGGTTGTGCCTTTGCCCGGCACGCTTTCAATGGTAACCGTTGCATTTATTTCAGCCGCCCGCTGTTGTATGTTCTTCAACCCATTGCCTTTGGTGACCTGGTTTTGATGGAACCCTTTGCCGTTATCTTTTATCAGCAGGAGTAATTGATTATCTCTTTTTTCAAGCACTATCAACACCTGGCCGGCCTTCGCATATTTGGTAATGTTATTGATCGCTTCTTTAAAGATCAGGTACAGGTTGCGCCGCATTTCCATTGGTAATATCAGCGTTTCCAGTTGCTCATCGAACCGTATCTGAACGTCAATGTTGCTGGCCTCCAGGGTTTGCGCCACAAACTGCCGCATGCGCACAAACGAATGTTCCAGTTGATCGTGCTGCGGGTTCACCGACCAAATGATGTCGCTCATATTGTGCAGCATCTCCCGTGCATCGGTCCCGATCTGTTGTAACTGTTGCTGCGCGCGGGTGGGATTGCTGGTTATTTCTTTTTGGGTAATACTGCTGAGTATGGAAATGCCCGATAACGTGGAGCCTATATCATCGTGCAGATCACGGGCTATTTTATTTCGGAGGTGCAGGATCTTTTTCATTTGCCTTATGCGGTACCTGTATATCAACCATAAGCCGGCTGATACTATCACCAATACCAAAATATAAAACCAACCAGTTTTATAGAACCAGGGGATCACCCGTACCGGAACGCGGATCTCATTCTGTGTAACCGATCCATCGGGCGCCATACCGCGGATACGTAAAGTAAAACGCCCCGCAGGCAGGTTATAAATGCGTAATATATTTTGCGAACCCAGATAGTTCCAGTCATTGTCCACCCCTTCCAGCTTGTATTGAAACCGGTTTTCTGCGGGTGATGAAATATCGGAAAGGGCAAATTCAAATTGCAGTATTTTATCTGTGGGTCGTAATTGGATGGCGGGTGGTACTTCCCCGCCAAACCATTGCCGGCTTTCATAACGGCCGGTTTGCTGAATACCTGTTATATGTATCCGCACATTGTTTTTGCCGAGGTTCATTGCAGCCGGATCAAAATATACTACGCCTCCCATTACGCCCATATAAATGGTGCCATTGGTTGCCCGCCAGGTAGAGTGTGTATTGAATTCTTCATTGATCAGCCCGTCGCGCTGGTAATAATTATTACAGGAGAACAACCTGAAGTTAAACCGCGAAAGGCCATGTCCGGTACCCAGCCAGCAAATGGAATCATTCTCGGGAACTATACTATAAATAACATCATCGGGTAAGCCTTGCCAACTGGTAAAGGAACTGATGTTATTAGTTGCCGGATCAAGCACCTGTACACCGCCGCCAAATGTGCCGGTGATCACTTTGTTATCCTTGCTGATGAACAGCGCGCGGATATTATCTGTGTGCAGCGCCGGCCTGGTTGCATGCGTATATTGTTTTAACAGCCGCAGGTTGCTATCCATGCAAAACAATCCCTGTTGTGTTGCCAGCCATATTTTTCCATCGGGCGCCCGTTCTATAGCAAATATCCTTTTGGCCGGAAAACGGCTTACGAGATGGTGATATGCCGGCGGATTAAGGGTATTCGTTTTTGGGGAATATACATACAACCCCGATCCGGCGCCGATCAGTATTTTATTGTCATCTACAGGCAGCAGGCTTAATCCTTCGCTAATGGTTACGTGATTGGGATTGTTGTAAAATCCCTGTTCTACTTTTTCCGTAACCGGATCATACTTACAAAAGCCATGGAATTCCGAGGCTATATACAACTTACCGTCCCGTGCTGCCATAGTTTGCGCCGGCGCAAAGAGTGGTTCGGGAAATGATTGGCAGGTATTATTGACCGTGTCGAGCAAAATAGCCGAGGTATAAGAAGATACATACAAACCGCGCCGGCCCGGAAAAAAAGCGCGGGTGGTGATGGGCATTTGCGGCGAAGCCGGCGATTGCAGGTTAATGGAATGCAGGAATGATGGCGTGCGCGAAAGCCGTACCAAACCACCGCTGGTGCATAACCAGAAACCATCCTCATCAAATGAAAACAGGTGATAAGGCATATAAGCGCCGGGGTCAAGTTGCTTCCACAATTCCACATTCTCCAATTGACGGACTTGCTGATCAAAAGCAAAAAACTGGTTCTCATCATTCGTCAACCACAATACCCTGCCCTGCTGGTTAAAAAAAACAAAGGTCCCATGCTGCCGTCCAAATTGTTGCCAGAAAGGGTCTTGTTCAAAAGCAAGCGTTTGCGTGTTTATGATCGCCACTTCTTTTTTGTGTGATAACAGAAGCTGCGTATTGTTGATGAATTTCGTGGTAAAAGCATTCCAGCTGTTCTTACCTGCGGTATGCCGGTACTCCCAGGAAACGGCCCCGGTCACGACATGCAAACGTGTAAGATTTCCTGCCTGCACCATCCAGGCCATATCGTTACCGGTAACTATGATCTGGTGAACACTGGGTTCCATGTTTGCATACCCAGGCAGCCGGGTCAATAACCGGAAATGCCGGCCATCCTGTACAAACACATTTCCATTCACATCCCCTGCAATCATGTTCCCCTGTTTTGTTTTTGCCATGCTGGTAATGGCTATTTGTTGTGCTACCAGCCAGGATTGCACGCGGCCGGAACGCAGATCAAGATAGTTCAATCCATTGGCTGTACCTATCCATAACAGATGGCCATCGGCCAGTAAGGACATAATATGTGGGGATGATAAACGGGTGGGTCCTTTAGCTACATCATTAAATACTTCAAACTGGTATCCATTATACCGGTACAATCCGTTCTCGGATCCCAGCCACAAAAAACCATCTTCGGTTTGTGCAGAGGCCCGGATGTGATTGTTGGGTAATCCTTTAATGAAGGTCAGGTGAAATTTGCTTTGACTGTTAGCAAAAGCAAATGCCATTAGCAAAAGAAATAATAGTACAGGCCTTAACATGACGGATAAATATAGCCAAGGCGTCTGTGAGAAACGAATTAAAGGTAGTTGAATATGAAATACGCTTAATGCCGAACGCCTAACGCTTAACGCAAAACCTGAAATCAGGAAGCAGCGTTTAGCGTTCTGCGTTTAGCGTTTAGCCTTATTTTCCTTGAATATCAACCCTGAACTTTTCAATACATTTTCTATCCTGCATAGTAACAAAGCAGGTTTTTTGGTCTTTACCGCCGAAGGTAATATTGCTGACATCTTTTCCTTTCAGGTCAACCTCCTGTATCTGGCGGCCGCCGTCGTTGAAGATTGCAATAGTGCCTTTACCATAACGTGAAATGTATAAGTTGCCTTTGCTGTCGCACTTCATGCCATCCATGCCAAAGTCGGTGAACGTGGCAAAGGTTTTCTCGCTCGTGATATTGCCTTTGCTATCAAGCTGAAAAGCCATTACGCGTCGTTGAATGCTTTCATTCACATACAACGTCTTTTCATCGGGGCTCAGGCAAATACCATTGGTAGTGCCCAGGTTTTCTTTCAACAGTACCGCCTTGCGGTCTGTTCCTATTTTCCAGATCTGTCCGGTTTGTTTTTGCCAGTTGGGGTCAGACGCATATACAATCCCCTTTTTACTAATGCAAATATCATTGGGTTGATTAAACCGCTCGTCGTGGCAATACACGCTTACATCTTTGGTAACGGGATCTACTTCCAGTACATTGTGCTCAACAAAATCAGCCACCAGCATATGCCCCTGTGCGTCAAACTGAATGCTGTTGCCTACGCTTTTGCCGGGCAGCGTTAAAAACACTTCCACTTTCCCATCAGGTTGTACCAGTGCAATGGTGCCGTCTTTTTGATAGTTCACAACAAACAACCTGCCATCCTTGTCAACAGCTGGTCCTTCACAATTTTTAGTAAATAAATTTTCGGCCGTTTGATCATATGCCACGAACAGGGATTTACTAAATTCCTTTTGCGGGTTGTGGTTACGATGACAGGCCGAAGCAATAACAAAAGCAGAGATGGTTATGATGATCTTTTTCATAATATCGTTTCTGAGTTAAATCGTGAATGGTGAATGGTCAATCGCAAGTTGCCTTTTATTGCTACATTCGACATTTCTTTATATTCAACATTTCTTTACTTCTTCATTTCTCAGTTCTTCATTCTTCATTACATTAGCCTTACACGTGGGTCAACCACCGCATACAACACATCAGCCAATACATTCACCAGTATAAAAAAGAATGACGTGATCAATACCGATCCCATCACTACCGGAAAATCGAGTTTTTCCAAGGCATCTACCGTCACTTTTCCAATGCCTTTCCAGCCAAAAATGTATTCTACAAAAAAAGCACCGGCCAGCAGCTCGGCAAACCACCCGGTAATAGCAGTGATCACCGGGTTCAATGCGTTGCGTAATGCATGCTTCCATACCACTACGCTTTTAGATAATCCTTTGGCATAGGCGGTACGAATATAATCCTGGTTCAACACATCGAGCATGGCGCTGCGTGTAAGCTGCGTAATGATCGCCAGTGGGCGAATGCCCAGGGTAAGTGCAGGCAACCACAGGTTTTGTAACGACCAGTATGGTTTCCCGGTAATTTCATCCATATCGCGCCAGCTGCCGGTCATGTGCAAGCCCGTATACTGGCTCCATACAAAACCAAACAGGTAGGCAATGACGATGCCCATAAAAAAAGAAGGCGCCGAAATTCCCAGCACGCTGGTAAAAATGGCAGAGGTATCCATCCAGGTGTCTTTCTTCACAGCAGCCAGCACGCCCAACGGAATACCTATTGCTATGGCAATGCACATAGCGGCAATAGCCAGCAGCAGGGTGCCGGGCAACGCTTCCATCAGTATTTCGCCTACATTTTTTTTGGTTTGGTAAGAACGCCGCAAGTAAGGCACTTTAATGCCGATATTGATACCGCTGCCGATAAAAAAACCTTTTAATTGCTTTTTCTCTATATCGCTGTCGGTATGTATAGCCAGGGGCGAAAGATCGTTGAGGAACAATACAAATTGTTTCCATTTGGGTTGATCGAGGTATAGTTCGCGGCGAATGTTCTCCTGTGTAGCCGCATCGGCCCGCTGCCCCATCACGAGCCGCGATGGATCGGCAAAACCCTGAAATAATAGAAACACCAGAACTATCACTCCTAGCATAACCAGGATGCCGTAAAGAATTCGTTTTGTGAAATATTTTATCAAGGTTTCATTGTTTTCAATGGATGCTGCGTTTGCCTTTCCATTATCACCGCGCCTGCCAAAGTCTTGTACGGCCGTGCGTCGCCAAAGGCTTTGCCGGCGGCACGCGGGCAAGGCATTAGCATATTATCACATTATTCTCCGTTATTGTTTTAAGGTGCTGTCTACCCGTGTTGAATGCTGTACCTCCTCATGGTTGGCAGCAGGTGCATTGCCCGGTAAATTATTTACTACCAGCAGCGCCTCTTCAAAATCGGCATAACTCCATTTGTTTAATATAGTTCCTTTTTTTATTAAAAACAAAGCCGGGTTGGTACGGGCGGCCGTTTTAATGGCGGTGGCATCGCAACGCAGCGGCATAAACGCATAAAACACATCGGGTGGATTGACGCGCAAGGTCTCCATGGGCACATTGGTAACCATGTAGCCCTTTATATGTTTTTGTTCTGCGCCCCGCATGATCATATTCAGCAGTGTGGTCCACTCGCCAATGGTATACCCGTTTTTCAGGAACAGGTACAGTTGGTATTCATCTTCATTCAGCAATGCCTGGGTGGTATCGTTGCCAGCAAATGTTTGCAGTGCAAAATCTTTAATGGCCGGTGAGGCATTGCCTTTGCGCACCACTTTATCGTACCGCTTTACAAATTTATAGGTTGCCTCATCGTAATCGGCCGGAAAGTTATCGGCTGTAAATTCTACCTGCTTGCCAGCTTTCTCATACACAAAGCTGATAACGGTACTATCGGGAATGGAGCCTGGCGGCGCCTGCATTTTTTCGGGAATATTATTGCCGATCTTATAAGGCAGACAATCCTTTAGGGGAAGATGCACCAGCACAAACCACTGAAAGCTAAAGGAGAATATGGTGGCGAAGAAAAGTACCACCATGCTGTACATTTTATTTAAGGCCGGGGTTATTTTATTACGTTGCCAGAAAATAAAACCGATCATTGCCAGCAGAATGAGGTCTTTCATAAACGACTGGTCGGCGGTTAAGGGGATACAATCGCCAAAACAACCGCATTCGCGTATTTTTCCGCTGAACAGGGCATACCCGGTCAGGAAGGTAAAAAAGATGATCAGCAATAACAGCAGCCAGCTGAACAGTTTCATTTGCCAGCCAACCAGCACGGCTACCCCGGCTATGATCTCAAACGCGATCATGGCAACCGAAAAAACCGTGGTATAATTATCCAGAAAACCCCATCCCCACACTTCAAAAAATTCCTGCATTTTATAGCTCAGTCCAAGGGGGTCATTGGCTTTTATCAGCCCGGAAAAAATAAACAGTACGCCTACGATGATACGGGTAATTGTAAGTAAAATCTTCATACAGAATATTGTAATATAGATGATCTGGGGTACAAGGTAAATTATTATACAAAAGCTTAACGCCAAACGCTTAACGCGAAATACACTGATATAAATGCCTTTTGCGTTGTGCGTTTAGCATTTAGCGTTCAGCAGGAGACTTCCAACCTCAAAAAGTTCATTAATAATCAAATGTAACAAACAAACCCTTCGGCTTCTTACATTTGTAGTCAAATGTAATGAACAAACCATAAATGTATACGCTGAATTGTAAAGGCCGCTTACTGGTGATAGAAAAGCCCCTGGTGATGGGCATTATTAATACCACGCCCGATTCATTTTATGAAGGAAGCCGGTTTATGGGCGAAACCGGCATTTTAAAACAGGCCGAACAGATGTTGAAGGCCGGCGCCAGTATGCTGGATATCGGCGGACAAAGCACCCGGCCCAACAGCTCCACCGTATCGGTTGAAGAAGAGCTGCAGCGGGTTGTTGGCGCTATTGAATCGTTACATTTTAATTTCCCGGAGGCCATTATTTCCATTGATACCTATTATGCGCGCGTAGCAGCCGAAGCGGTAGCCGCCGGCGCCTCCATCGTTAATGATATCAGTGCGGGTACTATTGACCCGCTGATGCTCACCACTACAGGTCGCCTGCAGGTTCCCTACGTATGTACACATATGAGAGGCACCCCTGCTACCATGCAACAATTTGCCAATTATGATAATGTAACCCGCGAAGTGCTTGATTTCTTTATTCAAAAAATAGCCGACTGCCATACCGCAGGCATTACCGATATTATCATTGATCCGGGTTTTGGTTTTGCCAAAACACCCGCCCACAATTTCACCCTGCTTAAACAGCTGGCGGCATTTACAATGCTCGGTAAACCTATTCTTGTTGGACTTTCCCGTAAATCGACCATCTATAAAACCCTGGGCATAACCGCTGAGGAAGCCCTGAATGGAACTACTGTATTAAATACGGTTGCACTGCTCAACGGCGCTCATATATTGAGGGTGCATGATGTGAAGGAAGCGAAGGAAGCGATAGAATTGGTACACCCCCTAGCCCCCTAAAGGGGGAAAGCTACCGCGCTTTAAAAAGCATAACAAAATTCAAGCTGACAGACAAAGCTGCTAAAATAAAAAAGGTATGTTACCATTCAGATAACATACCCTTTAATTTATTTCTAAGTTTAAAACTGCTGAACTTAATAATCACTTTCCAAAGCGCGCCAGCATACTTTTCACCCCTTTAGGGGTCGGGGGTTAATGGTTATGACCATCGCCAGCTCCATGCTGTGGCTGACCCTGACCCTGTGGGGGCGGCATCGGCATTCCCTGCATAGCTTGTTTAGGCGCTGAATCACTTACGTTAACAACCTCAACATCAAAAACAAGGTTTTCGTATTGTTGGCCACCAGGACCTGGTTGTGCACCATAAGCCATGAAGAAAGGAATGTACAATGTACCTTTTCCACCTTTTTTGAAATATTTCAAACCTTCATCCCAACCTGGAATAACGGCATGTGTGCCTACAACTACATCAAAAGGTTGTTTACCGGCTTCCATGTTTGATTCAAACACTTTCATGGAAGGGAATGATTTACCAGTGTAGCGAATAGAGCAAAATTTGCCAGAATCAACCTGGGCGCCATTACCTGGGTCTTTTATTTCAACAAAAGTACCTTGTGGTCCTTTTTGGTATTTAATGTTGTTTTTTGCGAGATAATCTTCCAACTCTTTTACTTTAGGCCCTTTCAGGGTTTCCAGCTTTTTTGCCTGGCGTGCCTGAGCCTGTTGCATTTCTGCCATTTGATCTTTTTGGGCAATGCTGTCAGCAGTAAACACTTCTACTACTTTAAACGACAAGATCAGTTTATCTTTTGGCTTAATGAACTCAGGCAACTGGCCTTGTTTTTTAGCCAGGCTATCGGCCAAACGAACTACTACGGCGCTATCGCCCTTATGCAGCATGGTAAAAATTTCCTGCGGAT
>DASUVL010000112.1:0-10474 GCA_036379015.1 Niastella sp. | reverse complement strand
ATACTATTTTTTTCATAAACAGGTTCTTCACCTTCAGCAGGAATTTATCCTCGTCGTTATAGTCGCGGAACAAACTGGTATCGCTGCCTACCAGGAAGTACGGTATGGGCGGTGCAGCGGCCACCTGTTTCTTTAATTCTTTAATGACCTCCGATTCCATATCCATGCCCTTCAACGCTGTTTGCGGGTCGTGGAATTTTTTAAGAAAAAAGCTGATACCGGTGATCGCATATTTCACCGGTCCGGCTACGTTCAGGGCATGGGTTAGCAGGAACCGGGCGCCGTTTAAAATATGGCCCGAGGCCTGGCTCCATTCAGAACCACCGTTAGGCGTACCGGCCATGATGAGTTTTTCTACGAGGTGGGCGCCTTTTTCTTTTTCAATTAACCAACGGCTAACCAGCCCGCCCA
Source organism: Niastella sp. (assembly GCA_036379015.1). Taxonomy (GTDB): domain Bacteria; phylum Bacteroidota; class Bacteroidia; order Chitinophagales; family Chitinophagaceae; genus Niastella. The sequence continues at coordinate 10,063 of DASUVL010000112.1, read as the reverse complement.
TACTATGCGCTATGACGATCAGTTTATGCTTTCCTTCTTGCCCAATGCCTACCTGTTCCAATGCCTGTTTAAGGATCTTGGCCGTATCGGGTACTTCCGTGCTCATGTTCTCAAAATCAAAACTTAACACGGCAGGGAATTGAATGGTAAGGTCTTTGTCAACTTTCAACCCTTCGAGCATGCCTTTGGTATCGCCGAAGATCCCGTGCACAATGAGTGGCAATTTTTGGTGTTGCGGTAGTGCCTGGATGTGTTGTTTTATTTTCCCCAGATCGGTGATCATTTCCCATTGATCGTTCTTATAAAGATGAAGCGCCAGGGTGTTCACGGGCAGCCGGAGTATTTTTTTAAAATACAATTTTATAGAACCGATCAAACTGCGGGTAGTAATGGCTTCGCCAAGCAGGGTATCGCCACTGGGTGATGGCAATTGGTTAATGCGGATATTACCGGAGAGATCTTCATACCCTATTGGGAAATAGAGCTGCGTGGCTTCATCGTATCCATATGGTACAATGGTCGATTCGTACCCATCGACAGAGCGGGTGGCCCCGTTTTGTTTTACCTGGATGATGAGTTCTTCACCTGCTGGCAACACCGGCATTGGCTGACCGTTTACAGCGGAAAGCTCTAACGCAATGACACTGCTGTCGATCATGGAGGCCACACCATCGCCAAAGGGCGCTTGTTCAGCCAGGATATTGCCCCACACAGCCGGTGACGTGCTTTTTTCGAGACTCCTGGTTTGCGGTGGCAGATCGGCATTGGTAACGGCGGTTGCCACGGCATTGAACCCGGCCGGCGCCTGGATGCTAAAAGAAGAAAAGACCGTTTCAGCCCCGGGCGTCAATGTTTTCCCTTTTTCAGGACCTATAATGCGAACTTTAAAGTTGAAGACAGCCCAATTGGCCTCGTCGTTGCTGTCGAAGAAGTTATTAGCGACCGACTTGGTGGCGCCTCGCTCTCCTGCAGGTTCCGCTTCGAGCGATTTTTGTGCATAGGCATTTAACTGAATGTTTGCCTTGGATGAAACTATTATTTTAAGCTGCTCTATTATTTCGTTGATATTATAACCGGCTAATTCTTTATCCAGTTCCAGCCTGACAAGATTGTAATACTTGCCGTTTATGTTTGTTTTTAATTCGAACTTGCCGCCTTTTGTCAACCGGTTTGAATCCGGTTCTGAAAAATCAGTTTTAATGCCATACAAACCATCGAGATACAATGCCTGAATAAAGCACTCCTGGATGTTTGAATCAGGATGAATTTCTACCGAGAATTCTAAAGCGGGAAGCAGGTCGTCTTTATACGCCAGTTCAATTCTGGAACCGGGCGACAGGGTACTTACTTTACCCGGTAAGTTATTGATGTTGCTCTCCTTTATTTTTGTTCCTTCTATGACCTTTGCTGTAAAAATAAAATCGGATGGATTATACATGCTTGGACCGCTTTCCAGTCCTTTTACATAGATCCATTTACCCACCGCGTCCACATTTTCCAGGAAGGTCTTGCTATCGGTTTCCGCTTTGAATAATGGAATGTCATTTTTTGTTTGAGAGAGGTAATACCAACTTTTACCTTGCCGTTCCAGCACATCTATCAAAAAGTCGTTATTGTCTTTTGCTTCATGGTTCAGTTCAAAATATACATAACTGTTGGCATTGAATTGATTGATCAATGCCTGTACCCCGTCAGGCTTTTTTTGCAGTTTTTGGGAGAAGCCAATTACCTGCCGTTTTATGGCCAGCTTTTTAATAGTGGCTGTATAATCATTCCTTGTTATATCGAGTTTGGTAAGCGCCTCCCCTGTTAGCGTTGCGGTGAAATCGTCAACGCTTGTTACTTCTGCCACTATATTGGCCGGCGCAATGTGTAACAGGGTTTTGTTTTCGCCAGCCGATGGTACTATACCCTGCATGCTGCCAGCCTGTAATTGCCAGTATTTGGCGCTTTCTATATACCGTACTTCGTAGCTGGGGGTATAAGGAATTATTTGACCGCCGAGAAACTGCTTATTGAGGTTACCGTCAGTAGCGGAAAATGCCACCGGGTTTTGGCTACCGTTCTGAATGGAAACGGTAGCAGCAAGACTTTGAACAATACTGCGGTAACTGGCATTTCGGCCGCCCTTGTTGAGCAGCTCCATCAAGCGCCTGGAAAATACGCCGCCGGCATAACCATCCAATGCTTTTTCATGATCACGGCAGGCAGCCAAATGCACATAGTTTGCAATGGGAAAGTTGGCGTTGCCATCTTGTATGGTAAAGAATTTTTCTTTATAACCCAGGTAATTTTCAATGCTTACCTGTTGGTTGGAAGGCGATTCCTGCCGGTATTGCGGGGATACTAAAGATTGATCTACTTCGCGTGAATTATTACCACTGTGGCAGCAGTCCATGATCACCAGGCAATGCACATCAGGTTTATCTTGAAGTGTTTTATGCAACAGGTACGCCAGCTCTTTGTCAATGAGATCGCGGCTACCAGAGCGGCTATCGACACAAACCAGTGTTTCGCTTTGGTGAGTAGCTTTGGAATGCCAGAACTCCGGAGCGGCATTGATGAAGGAACCATGCCCGCTGTAATAGAGCAGGCAAATATCGTTGCCGGAGGCCTGCGCCAGGTGATCGAATGCCCTACCGGTAACGTTTTCGAACGTTGGGTTAACAGGATCAAACGCCACCTTTTCGGTTGTTTTGTATTGCTCTATTTCCAATTTATCAGAAGTATGGGGCGCTAATAAATAGAGCGGGTTATAGTCCAGTGATCCCTGTTGCTGGCTACACAGGTGTCGAAGAAAGCGATCGGCATTCAGTATGTCTTTTATACAGCCGTTCAGGCTTCTTGCTTTTTCATACGCATTGATACCGATCAATGTTGCATACAGCTTGCGGTTTGACATATCGTTGTATTTAGGAGACCTTACTAATGATATGTAGATTACAACAAACCGGCTTAATAAAATTGGGTGTTTTTCCCGTTTTTTAAGAAGTAGATATAACTTTTAAATTCAGTAGCAATACTGATTTCCAACTGCCCAAAATCAGTTAAATGACTGTCTGAATTGTAAAGGAGAAACTTTAGCCTTTATTTTGAAAAACTTGCTGAACGATTGCGAATGTTCGAAACCAAGCTGAAAAGCTATTTGAGATGCTGATAAGCTGGTGGTAGACAATAGCACCTTGGCTTTTTCGAACAGTTTGCCATGAATAAATTGCTGTGCGTTTTGGCCGAGGAGAGACCGCAGCATATCGCTCAGATAACTGGGAGAAAGGTTCAATTGTTCAGCCAGGTATTGAACGGTTGGTAATCCTTTGCTTAACGACGTTTCATTATTAAAATAATCATCTAACAGGTCTTCCAGCTTTTGCAACAGATCGTTGTTCACTACTTTACGGGTAAGGAACTGGCGTTTATAAAAGCGATTCGCATAATTCAGGAATAACTCGATATGAGAAATAATAACGTCCTGACTAAAATCATCAATCCTGCTGTTCAATTCTACGTCAATCATTTTAAAGATGGAAATGATCGTTTCTTTTTCGTCCTCCGAAAGATGCAATGCTTCATTGGCTGAATAAGAAAAAAAACCATATTGTTTGATCTTTTTGGCTAAAGGATAATTCAACAAAAAATCAGGATGTATCAATAAAATATGCTGAGAGCATACGGTGGATTCCTTGTCCTTATGGCCTATGATCTGCCCTGGAGCAGCTAATAACAAACCGCCTTCATCAAAATCATAATGACCCTGACCGTATTGCAATTTTCCGCTGAACGTTGGCTTGTAAGATATTTTATAATAATTCAGCACATGGGGACCGGTCGGCATATTGGCCATTACCTGTGTATTCATGCCATTGATGAGACTTACCAACGGATGCCTGGGAGTTGGTAACCCAAGCATTCGGTGAACCTCCGTTAGGGACTTGAATGTAAGAGGGCCCTTATCTTCTTTTTTCATCTCCTGTATTTTAAAGAATGATAACCGGTACAAAGATCGGCTATCATTCTTCGTTTATCAAAGATTGTTCCTGTCAACATTTTCTTACTTTGGTTCACCTTGTGCGGCGTTGGAAACGGCGTCCCATGCTTCCCAGGTGGCCAGTCGCTCAGCATATGCAGCACGCACGCCCGGCAGGTTGTGGCTGCCGAGGTGGAACCGCAACGGCGGGTTGTCTGAATCCACCATTTTGAAGATGGCGGCGGGCGTTGCATTCGGATCGCCTTTTTCCAGGTTACTTAGACCTTCAAAAAATTGAGCTTTAAAATCTGTGTACATGTTGAGCCCTGCTGCAAATTGTAAAGACTCCTGGCTTCCAAACTCTGTGGCATAGGCGCCAGGCTCTATGATGGTTACCTTAATTCCGAACGGTTTAACCTCCGCCGCCAGGCTTTCGTGAATGGCCTCAAATGCCCACTTGGAAGAGCAGTAGTAGCCGATCACTGGTATTGTAACATGACCAAGGTTGCTCGATGTACCAAGTATGTGACCGCTGCCCTGCTTCCGCAATAATGGCAAGGCTGCCTTAATAACAGAAAGGGGGCCCATAATGTTCGTTTCATAAAGGGCACGCACATCCTCAGCGCTGGCCTCTTCAATGGTGCCTACCAGGGCATACCCGGCATTATTGAGTACAATATCAAGCTTTCCAAAGTGAGCGTGCGCTTGCGTAACAACCCTTTTAACTTGATCCGGATCCGTTACGTCCAATTCAAGTGTTAAAACATTTTCGCCATACTTTTTTGTAAGGTCTGCAATGCTGGCTAGCTTGCGAGCAGTAGCAGCCACCTTATCGCCCCGCTTAAGCGCAGCCTCAGTCCAAACCCGTCCAAAACCACGAGAAGCACCTGTAATAAACCAAATTTTACCTGCCATAATTTTGATGTTTTTAATTGGAAAACAAAGATCAGCAGCTGCTTCTCCCTCGTTGTAGCTTAATTGAGGGACTTTGTAGCCAAATTAAAAATTGGGGGGTGATATAGGGATCAGGTTAACATGACTGTTGGCCCGGTTAACAAAACTTCATCGTAAATAGTTGGGGTAGAATTGCCTTTGATTTCCTACTTGGACACAATGTCCAAGTTAATGTCCAAGTTATTGCTGCATCTGTTTGCCAAAATTGCATCATTATTTGCCAAAACACGATTCGCTAATGAATACTTTCAATCAGTAACTTTAGTATTGTGATAACGGTAAGTGATACCTGGCATCACTAATTAAATTAAACCTTAATCAAATGCACCCCAAACGATTGCCCACCCTACTCCGGGTGGTCTGCCTGCCACTGAAGGCCCTTCTCTTTCTTGCTATTATTTTCACATCATCAAGAGCAAATGCTGAGCATTACGTGATCCCGATCTCTGATCAATCCAGACAGGATATTTATGCGAGGTTGGAAGTAGTTGTTTCAAATACCGCCAATTACGGCGATGATCATGTATGGTTTTTGTATCATGATGTATCCCTTAAAATTCAATTTTTTTCGGATGCAGCATGCACACAGCCGTATACGCTTACCAGTGCCCTGGATTATAAAATAGAGCGGACGGGCACGTATGAAACCCTCAGTAGCATGACTACTCTTCCCAAAATATACATAGAGGGTACGGCTCCGTCGGGCGTGTCGGAATGGATGGCGGAGGAGTTCACGGTCTTTGATGAAACAGACACCAGTTATGATGGAGCAGGTCATGTGACTTCTCTCAGCAAGTATGTATATGATTATCAACTGGTGTACACGGCGGCATCCGATTATATAGTTGTTGAGCCTGTTGTTTATCCTACTCATCCATGATAATATAGAGATCAATTGATCAGGCAATTGAAGCATGCTTATCCCGGAGTTCCAGTTGGGCGGGCACGTTTTCATACCATGCATATGCATCCTGATAATCTACTTCAACGATATGAAAGTCTATCCGTAATTCATCGAATAGACTTTCCTTTAGATTTATGCGCCTTTCTTACCCTTACTTCAAGTTCATCTAATGTAAGCTCCTTTGCTTTTCCGTTTTCATACTCAGCAGTTCTACGGTCTAATTCAGCAATTATTGCTGAATTCTCCCAAAGATCACCGCCCTGTTCCTCAGCAAAAGCTTTAACAACCGTTAATACAGCTCTTTTCTGCTTATCATTAAGCCGAATCAGGTAATCATTAATTTGTTTATCCAGTTTTCTCGTAGCACTCATAATTACATACAATTTCAATCAATTTACTACTTAATTCAATCGTTCCCCATAGCTTAACCCATGCTCCCTTTGTTCAATTTTGTCTATGTCAATTTGATTATTGCAGGCTATCAGAAATAAGAGTGATATGTAAAGTAAGAGGCTCTTAAAATGGCTTATATTGAATTGATTCGTTTTTCCATATCAAGCCTCCATGCTATCCCACTATTTTTTTATATCTTAGAAAGCAATTGTATTTTCCTCCTGTGCCCTAAATATCTAAATTAACCACCATGAATAACGATATTAGAATCGGCCAGGAATCCCCAAGTTTATCTCAAAACACTCGTAGATTAGTGCCAATGAAGGTCGGCAGGGCCACAGTTTACGTTGAGGAAGTAAGAGCACCTGTTACTATAGAATCGGATGAAATCCGCCAGGTTTCACCGCCCTCTCCAGATGAGGCTTTTGACAAAGCCGGTGAAATTCTTCATGAATGTGTTCGGGTACTTGGTGATCGGATCGAAACCATGGCTGCTAAAGCCAAGCCAAGCGAGGTTACAGTAGAATTCTCACTGAACTTCGAGGTCAAAGGCAAAGCTTCTATAATCCCAATATTTGTCACTGGTGAGTCAGGATTGCAAACAGGCCTAAAGGTAACGGCTGTATGGAAAAGCAAAGAGTAGTCGAAACACAAAGCCCATTGACCAATATTCTCTCAATATCAGAAAAGAACTTGCAGAGCAATGATTGTTCGCGATATCAATGTAGCAAGGAGAGCAACGGTTCGAATTTGTAATGAAAGCGGTGACCATTTTGGTCAAGGCTTATTGTTATTATTGCCACTTGAAGGATGGATTGTCTTGACCTGCCATCACGTCGTTGCTCAATTGGATGCTGAACACTTATTCGTTGCAGTTCCTGATATTTTGGGAACACTCAGCCTCCCAATCAAGGCCTACTATGATGCAGATCGTTCGCGCCCTTCCATGGATGCTGCAGTATTACGCATCACTGACCTGGTTCCATTCCAGGAGCCCTTTGATCAGCCACTACTCCATCGCCTTAATCCCTTTACTTATGATGGTACACTTCCTGAACGTGCTGTGTGCTTAGGACATTGGAAAGGCAATTCATTCGATGCGCGATTATCGACGACAACCCAATTGAACATCACTGTCGAGAATCCGGGGCCATGGCCAAACCCACCGGCCAGGTACCAATTACCTTTTGTATTTCGTTTGGCTGATCCCACCGATGCGCGACCCGGGATAAGCGGCTCCGTTGTGCTCTATGAGAAAGGCGTACTGGGTTTAACGCATTTCTCACGACCAGCAGGAAGTGATCAGGAGCGGGAAGTCTATTTGGTCCCTTTAAGTGTATGGGGCGATGGATGGCCAGCGTTACAACGACTGATCGAGCCTCTAATCGATTCCCGTCTTCGTCACGTAGCTAAGGTAAAATCAGTGAATTCTATTGGGATTGGTACTGATATTATAATCGCGGGTTACAGGAACGACATTTATATGCCACTCGCGGCAGAACAGCAAGCTCGTAACGCACTTGAGAATGTTGGAGGAGTAATTATTGTAGGAAAACCAAAGTCAGGTAAAACCCGTCTCGCATGGCAACTAATCCAGGAACGGAAAGACGCATTGGTTGTTATACCTTTTGATAGCAGACCACCCACCCACTTTGAAACTTCTGCTCTTATCGGACAACAGATCATCCTGTTTTTTGACGACCTCCATCGCACCACGCTTTCTACCGATCCTTTAGAATGGCGCCGAAGAATGGAAGTTTCTACTGGACAGCGCTGCTTGGTTATCTGCACAACAAGGGATGGTAAAGACCTAAAGCGCGTTGAAGAAAATGCCCCTTTACAGTTGTTTGACATACTAGGAAAAGAATCCTATGTATATACAAGTCGCTCAGGCAATAGGGGTAACGATCTCAATAAAGTTGATGGAATATTACTCGCAAACCAACTAGGTATTGATCAAAGCGAATTTATTAGGCGTTTTGATGGCACAGTAGGATCTCTGACGCTTGATTTAACGGAAATGCACATCCGTTATAAACGATTATGCGATGAAGAACGTGGCGGCATTTCTATGAGCCGTCTCTTAGACGCTGCAAAGATCGCATACGAAGCCAGCCAGCCATGTATTCGTATTTCTGTATTAAAAATGATTGCAGAACAGCTCAGGGGAGACGGTCCATTAAGTGCTGAAGCCTGGGAGGTGCTACAACGTCGCACTAGTGAAGAGGGATTTGGTTTTTTTGATAAAGCCGGAGATGAAATTCAGACATATAAACCCTATTTGGAAACATGTGTGGATATCCAACCTTCAAGAGATGATTTTAAAAAATTAATACTAATACTCACTGAGCTAAAGGATGGTTCAGGCTTATTGTACCTTGGTTATGCATTTCTACTACGCTTCAATGATAATGAGGAAGCAGAGCGATGCTTTCGTTTGGCGATTGATATGGGGTATCATGAGGCTGGAACACTTCTCGGTACCTTGTTATCAGAGAAGGATATACAGAAAGAAGAATTTGAAACTTATTGCCGGCAGAAGATTGAAGAGGGAATACCCAACTTCTATCTAGGTCTGGCTCGCATACTTTCTAAAAAACCAGGAAACGAAATTGAAGCAGAGGAGGCATTTAAGAAAGCGCTTGACAATTACAAAACGAAATTATACAAACGGATAGTAAAGAACCTTTACGGTATTTTTCTGGCGGGCATTCAGGGGCGTGATAATGAAGCAGAAGCACTATTGCGTGAAGCTTCAAATGATGGGGAAGTAACTGCCTATCATTCATTAGTGATTGTCATTTCCCGACAACCAGGGCGTAAACAGGAAAGTATTGAGTTAATTGATAATGCAATCAAACAATGGAGTGAACAAGTAGAGTCAGATGAATCTTCAGAAGAAATTGCAGGAAAGCATTACGGATTGTCAGGAAAAGAAGAAAAAAAGAATGACCTTAATAAGCTCCTATATTATAAAGCTAATTTATTAGTAGTACTACAGGAAAATGAAGCAGAAGCCGAGAGGCTGCTTAAAGAAGCTATTGAAAAAGGAATTATTGATGCTTATCTAACGCTTGGCGTTTTATTCTTAAGGCAACCAGGTCGTTTAAAAGATGCGGAATTCTATTACCAGAAAGGTATAGAGGCAAATATAAAGGAATGTGTATATGGCCTTGGCGTGACGCTAGTGAATCAACCAGATAGGTTTGAAGATGCTAAAGGCTACTTCTGGATGAGTATTCAGCAAGGCAATATAACTGCTTACCGGGAATTAGGAGTAATTCTGGGCAAACAGAACAGATTACAGGAGGCTGAACAGTTCTTACGAATGGCTGAAGACAGTGGTGTTGACATTCAAACAAACCTAGGACTTATACTGCAAGTGCAACCTGGCCGTGAACTTGAAGCATTAGCTGCATACAAGAGACAGATGGCTAAGGAAAGCAAGGAAGCATATTTATGTTCACTAGAATTGTTGAATAACCATAAGGAATTGAGAAAATTTATAGAGAAACATTTGAGAGACGCAATAAGCCTTGGTTTTGATTCCGCCTCCAGGGATCTTGCTATACACCTTGCAAGCCGTGTGGTTGTTGATGGGGCGAATTATCTCACTACGGAGGCGGTAAAACGTTTACAGGACTTGGCAAAAAACAGAGATCCTCTTGTAAAAGAAGTGCTTGGTGGATTGTTTCTACATCTGGAGCGATATAGTGAAGCCAAAATCATTCTTGAGCAAGCAAAAGCTGAGGGGAGCGAGCGTGCTGGTGATCTTCTCGTACAATATGGACTAAGCTGACAGTTATCTTACACATAATTCCACAAATTTTCACCTAAACGCCCCGACA
>DASUVL010000111.1:0-4689 GCA_036379015.1 Niastella sp. | reverse complement strand
ATCAATTTCTGATTACTGGTATATATCACCACATAATCCTTCAACCCCTCTATAAACCTGATATCAGCAAAGTTGATCCGGTAAAATCTCCGCTCTGACTTAATAATTAAAAAATCACTTGCATTGATCTCGACAGTATTTTTTTCCGTTTCATCGGATAGTAACTTTTTGTAGGTTTCTGCCTTGTTGATCGATTTTTTCAGCCGGTCTTTGTCAATCGGTTTTAGCAGGTAGTCGATGGCATCGAGTTCGTAGCTTTTTAATGCATATTGTGGATACGCTGTGGTGAAAATGATTAACGTCTGCCTGGGCAATTGCGCGGCAAATTCCAGTCCTGTTACCATTGGCATTTCAATATCAAGGAAAATGAGGTCTACCTCATTTACTTTCAAAAAATCCAGGGCAGTAGGGGCATTGGAGAATTTCCCGAGTATGTCAATGTGGGATACATCTTTGATCAGCGCCTGCATTTCTTCCCTTGCGAGTGGTTCATCATCTACAATAATGCACGTCATATAGGGATTATTAATTTAATAGTGTATTCATTTTCTGCGGATGTGATCTCAAGAACGTAATTGTCAGCGTATAAAAGTTCGAGCCGTCTTTTTATGTTTGCCAGTCCCAATCCGCTATGTTTTTCGCTGGAAGGCCTGTAATCGGGATCTTTTGAGTTAACACAGTTGAAGTATAGTTTATCTTCCTTTATTTCTATATTAATCCTGATGTAGGATTCCACACCGCTGATAGTCACGCTGTGTTTTACGGCATTTTCTACAAAAGTTGTAAACAGGTTGGGCGGCAAAAAAACGCTGTTGATGATCCGGGGATCAGTCTGGCTGCTGATATCAGTGGAAAGGTTATCCCTTCTCAGCTTTTCCAGGTCCAGAAAGTTGGTTAAAAAATTGATCTCTGACCGCAGCAATATCTTTTCATCGTTGTTCTCATAAAGTTGGTAGCGGAGGAACTCTGATAGCTTCAGGATCACGGTGGTAGCTTTCTCCGGATCCCTGCGCACCAACGCCTTGATCCCATTGAGCATATTAAAGAGAAAATGTGGATTGATCTGGTTCCGTAATTCGTTCAGTTCCATGGTTAAGGTGATATTATTCAGCTCGGCGATCCTTTCATTATCTCTCATCCATCGCTGGAACAGCTTTATCATAGTGGTAACTAGTATAATAGGTGCCAATATGATCGTACCCTCATAATAACTCCTTTCACGAGGCACCAATCGCTCCGGGGTGGAATATGTATTTAATAAATTGGATATTAGCGCCAGGCAGACCATTACTAATATCAACAGCACCACCAGGTAAAGAATATACCGACCCTTAAAAAAGAACCTTGGAATCAATATATACATGTTGATGTAGAACATGGTCATCAAGCCAATGTACACACTCGCTAATCTGTAATACTTATAAACACTTGGGTATTCTGATAGCCGGTTGGAATAGAAAACTGTTAGCCGGTTGGAAAAGGAAATGAGAATCAGGAGACCCAGCGATAGCATAACATGACGCAACCACCTGTATTGATCGTCAACTATCAGCCTGATAACCTTCGTGTCTTTTAATTCCAGGTGTTCGTGTCTCATGATATTTAAAGAAAAATTGAATGCTTAACAAAGATAGAGCGATATATCCCCTGATTGTAAGAAATTATACGAAATCCCCTTTGTGTTATACCAAACCTTCCACTTGAAAGGCTTTTGTATAGAATGCAACCCGGTTGGTATAAAAACAAAAAAACACACTGGCATTATCCTTTTCTTTGTTCAGCACGTTATTCAATAGCTATGGTTTTATTAAAAATGCTTGAGGGGTTTATAGATCAAATGGTGGTTGATCACTTCCTGACTAAAAAGCAACGGGAAGAATTAATGATCGAGGTTTTTGAAGAATTATGGTTTGCTGAAGATAGTACTGATTGCATAAAAAGCAACAACGTAGATCCTTTATACGACAAATTCTTTCATGTCAATTTTCCCTTTCTATAATTAAAATATCAGAATAAAGTATATGGTTATTATAAAAATTGCAGTAGTATTTGTTTCAGGCATGCTGACCTTTTCAGTTCCCTGTTTTTCACAAACCATAGATAGTATCCCTAAAAAATCACAAGACAGTATTCCCAAACGGGCAGCGGCGTATGCCGCCGACAAGTTTGCCATTGCGCGTCCGTTGAATATTGAATTTACCCAAACGGCTCCCTATAATTATACGGCAAAAACGGGCGGAAAATCGTTACCCCAGAGTAAGGTCTCCAGTTTTTCGCAGGTAAAAGTGAGCGCCAATGTCAATTTTATAAAGCGGAAAACCTGGATGTTGGGCGCTACATTGGGATACCGATATACTGCTGCAGAAGCTGATGTAGTTATCCCTGCTACCGGTGGTATACAATCAATTAATGATGGTTTTCACTATCATTTTACATCATTGAATGTTGCTTATTTTTCAACCCTGTTTAAGAAAAGGACGATCTATACGTCCAGTATTATGGTAGATGGGAGTGATCAACATTTCGAAAGGGTTAAGGGCATTATAACTGGTACTATGGTACTGAAAGCCAACCAACGTACAAAATTGATGGTAGGGTTTATGGTCAATATTGACCCCAGTGCCCAGAGCCCTTTTATACCCACTTTTACCTATGAACACAAATTCAATAATGGCATTATTGCAGATATTATTCTTCCCCGAAGCATTTACTTTAGAAAGTACATGTCTGCAAGCGGACGATTATCATTTGGCACAGAAATGGACCGGACATCTTTTTATCTGTACAATTTAGATGGTACCTCTCAAAAGTATGAGTACAGGCAGTTGGATATTAATTCCGGGTTAGTTTATGAACAGGTGGTAGCAAAGTATTTTATGATTACTGCAAAAACCGGAATGAAATTGACACCATCAGGTAGAATATTTAAAAAGGAGGATTCGTTTGGATCTCCTGTTTTTGAAACCAAGCCCGATCCCGCAGTTTATTTTAATATCGGATTATCATTCAATCCTTTTACTATTATAGGGAAGAAAAAGTAAGAGCCGAAAAAAAGACCGCCAGGGGATGTGACGGTATTTTTTTCCCTTTTGTAGTGGGTTCGTTTGCCAATTGATTATTTGTCGATTGTCTATTGACTATAGATTCACCCGTTGTTTGGTAGCAGCCGATCTATAAATAGCTTCTACTATCCGAATGTCACGCAAGCCTTCTTCGCCCGGTACCAGCATGGGTTTCTTTTGAAGGATGCTCAACGCATCATCATCCATTTGTTTGGCCTGCTGATAAGGGACACTGTAGGGATGGTTAATAGTGCCCAGCGGACTGACAGCGTTTTGGCCATTGTATGAAGAATAGGGCTGTATTTTTATTTCTCCCTTTTCGCAGGTAATAGTAAGAAAGTTGACGTTTTCACCAAAGCTGGTTTTGATATCGGCCATTACGCCACCGGGAAATTCCAGCGTGGCTATGGTTGTTTCATCCAATCCATTTTTATAGATCTCCGGCCTTGTTGTAGAGGTTTGTGCCGATACAATGGCAACAGGTTCCATACCCGCGCCCAGTCTTGCTCCCTGTATGGAGTATACGCCCATATCATATAATACGCCGCCGCCCATTTCTTTTTTCTGCTTCCAGTGGTCGGTGCGGTTATCGCGGTAACCAGCTGCACAATTCACTTTTGTAATTTTGCCCAGTTTTTTTGCTTTCACAATACTGCGCCATTCCTGTGTATTGGGCTCATGGTGCAAACGGTATCCAATGGCCAGCGATTTTTTGTTTGAACGGCAGGCGTTGATCATGGCGCTGCATTCTGCTTCCGTCATAGCCATGGGTTTTTCGCACCACACTTCTTTACCCGCATTGGCTGCCTTTATCACATACTCTTTATGCATAGAGGGTGGTAATACCACATATACTACGTCAATATCCGGGTTATTGGCAATGGTATCGAAGTTCTGGTAGTTATAAATATTCTTATCGGGAATATTGTATTTCTTCTTCCAGGTTTCTGCCTTGGCCGGCGTGCCGGTTACAATACCTGCCAGGTAACAATGTTTTGTTTGCTGTAAGGCAGGCGCCAGCAGATCGGTACTGTAATAACCCAGTCCCACCAGCGCAACGCCGATTTTGTCTTTATACCGGCGGGTGCCAGCTAATATTGTTTTGGGAGAAAGTAATAAGATGCCGCTGCCGGCAGCAATCGTTTTAATGACTTGTCTTCGTGAAACAGCATTCATTGTAACAGGAGTTGAAGGTTCATAATTTAATGGCAAACCACCGTTCTGTGGCGGCAATAGGGAAGTTAAGCCTTTTTTGGGACGCTGGGCAGAGGGGAGGAGTGCCACTCTTTCCTGATTCCGATGGTTATCGGGGAATGCCATACCTGTGGCATCCCGGCTTAGCCGGGACTTCAGGGCTTCAGTCCGTTGTATTTTCGAATGAGTTCCCTGGATTTCAAGCCAGATGGTTTCATATCGTTTGTCTTCCAATTGCCTGTAGATGAAGCCGTAGGCAGTAGTACCGAGCAGGTTTCATTTTTGTCCGACACTGACCAGGTGATCCAGCTGATCTTGTTTTTTTCAGCCCAGGTGATCCATGCATTCCATTCGGTTTCGTTCAACGGGCCATTGCCTGTTGCTTCCATACCTGCTGATTCAGAAATAAAAATGGGTAACCCTTTTTTAAGTG